>QCTB01000005.1 GCA_003209055.1 Prochlorococcus sp. AG-670-O13 | reverse complement strand
GAACTAGAGATTTTACTAGATAATGCGAATCAAATAAAAACTCAATGGGGATCAAATTTAATAGAAATACCACATTTATTAATTGCTTTAGGTAGAGATTCAAGAATAGGTAATTATGTTTTTCAAGAGGGTGACCTTTCAGTAGAACAATTAGAAGAAGAATTAAAATTCTTCCCTAATATTAATCAAAGTAAAAATTACCTTGAAGATAAAAAAAATATTTCTGATAAATATACTAAATTAGATAATCAATCATTAGATATAAGAGATAAAGGTGAAATTATAGAAGAATCAAAAGCTATCATCCTGCCACCAAAAATTAATACTAAAGATGAAACTAAGAAAATAGGCGGAGAGAATGTACTTTCTCTTTATGGTAAAGATTTAACTGAATCAGCTAAAAAAGGTTTACTCGATCCAGTAATTGGGAGAGAAGATGAAATCAATAACTTAATGAGGGTTTTATCTAGACGCAGCAAAAACAATCCCATCCTCATTGGTTATCCAGGTGTTGGTAAAACCTCTATTGCCAAATTACTTGCTCAATTAATAGCAGAAAGAAAAGTACCTGATTCATTAAAAGACTTAAAAATTATTTCTCTTGACTTAGGAGCATTAGTATCTGGAACAAAATTTAGAGGTCAGTTAGAAGAAAGGTTAAGTTTAATACTTAATGAACTCAAAAACCCAAATCAAGGAATTATTTTATTCATTGATGAAATTCACACAATAATTAGTTCTAATAGATCTACAGCAGATATAAGTAATATCTTAAAGCCTTTACTAACAGAAGGGGATCTTAGATGTATTGGAACTACAACCCCTGAAAATTTTCGTGAAAGTATTGAAAAAGATCAAGCATTGAATAACTGCTTTCAAAAGATTGTAGTAAATGAACCATCTGTAGAGTTAACTTCAAAAATTTTGCAGGGTATAAAAAAGAAATATGAATTACACCATGGCATAAGAATTACTGAAGAAGCAATTAATTGTTCTGCGAGACTCGCAGATAGATATATAAGCGATAAGTGCCTTCCAGACAAGGCAATCGATTTAATTGATGAAGCAGCAGCCCAATTAAAAATCGAATCAAATATTAAACCCCAAATAATTCTCGATGAGGAAAGCAAAATCAATGCAATGGAAAATAAAATAAGAAATATTTTTCCAGAAAATATAGAAGAAAGAGAAAAATTATTAGAAAGAAAAGAATTAGCTATAAGCAAATTGGATAAAATTACCAATGATTGGAATAATGAGCGAGATAAAATGGACCATTTAAATTTTTTGTTAAAAGAAGAGGATAGGCTTATTTTAAAAATCGAAGAATTAACTTTAAATAGTGCAGAAACAACTAATACATATATTTCAGATAAACTAGAGGAAGAACTAACTGACGTTGAATTAGAAATTAAAAATATTGAGAGTAGCTTTAAGAAATCTCTTATAAATAAAAAATTTAATTTAAAATATCAGGTTGAAACTGAAGATATTGCTGATGTTATTTCAAAAATAACAGGGATTCCTATTGCCAAAGTAGTTTCTAATGAACGAAAAAAATTAATCAATTTAGAGTTAGAAATAAGCGAGAAAGTTATTGGACAGGGAAAAGCTATAGAAGCTGTTTCTTCTGCAATAAGGAGAGCCAGAGTTGGGATGAAAAACCCTAAAAAACCAATTGGATCATTTTTGTTTATGGGTCCGACAGGGGTTGGTAAAACAGAATTAGCAAAATCTCTGGCATCATCATTATTTGATGAAGAAGAAGCTTTATTAAGGTTGGACATGAGTGAATATATGGAAAAAAATGCTGTAGCAAGGCTTTTAGGAGCGCCTCCTGGTTATGTAGGATATGAAGAAGGTGGGCAATTAACTGAAGCAGTTAGGAGAAGACCTTATTCTGTAATTCTCCTTGACGAGATTGAAAAAGCGCATTCAGAAGTTTTCAATATTCTCCTACAAGTATTAGATGAAGGGAGGTTAACGGATTCGAAAGGAAGAACAGTTGACTTCAAAAATACAGTTATAATAATGACTAGTAATTTAGCAGGACAAATAATATTAGAAGATTCAAAAAAAATTTTAGATAGCAAAGAAAATTTAGAATTAAGAAAAAGGATTTTACAAGACTCTATTAATAAATCATTATCCTCTATTTTTAGGCCCGAATTCTTAAACAGAATTGATGAAGTTGTAAAGTTTGAACCACTTTCAATTGATCAACTACAAAAAATAATTCTTTTACAAATAGAGGATTTAAAAAAATTATTACTTGAACAAGGAATCAATATTAATATTGATAAAAAAGTTATCCAAAAAATAGCAAATGATTCCTATGAACCTGAATATGGTGCTAGACCCTTAGGTAGAGAACTTAGAAGACAAATAGAAAATCCACTAGCCTCAAAACTATTAGAGGATAATTTTAAAAATAAAAAAAATATAACTGTAAAGATTAGTCCTTCAAAAAAAGATGAGATTTTATTTAAACCTAGCTTATGAGTAAATCGATGAGCTAAAATAGTTTAAAGCTTCAAGCTTAAACTAAATTAGAATTTCGTGACAACTCCCACTAATCAAGAATCTCTAAAAAAAGAGCCCTCTGAAATAAAAGAGCCAAAGAAAAAGAAGAATTTTTTAACTTCTACATTCGACGAACTCAAACTTGTCGTGTGGCCAAACAAACAACAGTTATTTAGCGAATCTGTTGCTGTTATCATTATGGTATCCTTTTCTGCAGCTGCAATAGCATCTGTAAGCAGGTTTTATGGATGGGCAGCATCACAAATTTTCCGTTAAATTCACAAATTTTTAATATGGATTTAGTACTATACTTTTAAAAAATTATTTAACCAGCTTACAGAAAAAGAAAAATGAGTAATGAATTGACAACAAACCTTAGTTCTTCAAAGGCAAATACTAGTATCGCAAGATGGTATGCAGTTCAAGTTGCATCAAGCTGCGAAAAAAAAGTAAAAGCCACTCTCGAGCAAAGGTCAGTAACTTTAGGAGTTAATAATAGAATTGTAGAGATTGAGATCCCTCAAACTCCTGGTATTAAACTTAAAAAAGATGGATCTAGACAAACAACGGAGGAGAAGGTCTTTCCTGGCTATGTCTTAGTTAGAATGATCCTGGATGAAGATACAATGATGGCAGTAAAAAGTACTCCAAATGTCATTAATTTTGTGGGAGCAGAAGATGGCAGAGGCAGCGGGAGATCACGAGGACATATTAAACCTCGCCCCTTATCCAGGCAAGAAGTAAATAGAATATTTAAGCGTGCTTCAGAGAAGAAAGCTGTAATAAAACTAGATCTTGAGGAAAAAGACAGAATTATTGTTACTAGTGGACCTTTTAAAGATTTTCAGGGTGAAGTTATAGAAGTTTCGGGTGAAAGAAATAAATTAAAAGCACTACTTTCAATATTTGGGCGCGAAACTCCTGTAGAATTAGAATTCTCCCAAATCAATAAACAAAATTAATTTTTATTTCTGTTTATCGAGTAAGATAATCATTTTAAACCCCGTTTAAATTCACAAATCTAATGGCAAAAAAAATTGTTGCGGTTATTAAACTAGCACTTCAAGCTGGCAAAGCAAACCCAGCCCCACCTGTGGGTCCAGCTTTAGGTCAACACGGTGTAAATATCATGGCATTTTGCAAAGAATATAATGCAAGAACACAAGATAAAGCCGGTTTTGTTATCCCTGTAGAAATTTCAGTTTTTGAAGATAGAAGCTTCACCTTTATAACTAAAACACCACCTGCTTCAGTTTTAATAACTAAAGCCGCTGGTATAGAAAAAGGAGCTGGAGAATCTTCTAAAGGATCTGTTGGCAATATAAGTAAAGCTCAATTAGAAGATATAGCCAAAACAAAGCTTCCTGATTTAAACTGTACAAGTATTGAATCAGCTATGAAAGTGATTGAAGGAACTGCTCGTAATATGGGTGTTTCAATTACTGAATAAATTCAATCTAATCCTATATTCTTTAGGGGAGGTTAATTATTTAACCGTTTGAACCCAAATATATTATGAAAAAACTATCCAAAAGAATGGTCACTCTATCAAAAAAGATAGAGGATCGCACATATGCTCCACTTGAAGCCTTAGGTATTATCAAGGAAAATGCTAACGCTAAATTTGATGAGACTATTGAAGCTCATATTCGTTTAGGTATTGATCCAAAATATACAGATCAACAACTCAGAACAACTGTAGCCTTACCAAATGGAACTGGCCAAAGTATTAAAATTGCTGTTATAACAAGCGGTGAAAATGTAGGAAAAGCCAAAGATGCTGGTGCAGATCTTTTTGGAGAAGAAGATCTTGTAGAAAGTATTAATAAAGGCAACATGGATTTTGATTTGCTTATTGCGACGCCTGATATGATGCCAAAAGTGGCAAAACTAGGAAGAGTTTTAGGACCAAGGGGTTTAATGCCAAATCCCAAAGCTGGAACAGTAACAGGTGATATAGCTAGTGCGATAAAAGAATTTAAAGCTGGAAAACTCGAATTTAGAGCCGATAAAGCTGGGATTGTGCACGTTCGCTTTGGGAAAGCTAGTTTTACTGCGGATGCATTATTTGAAAATTTAAAGACATTACAAGAATCAATTGATAAAAATAAACCTAGTGGTGCTAAAGGTAAATATTGGAGAAGTTTTTATGTAACTTCAACTATGGGACCTTCAGTTAAAGTCGATATAAATGCCTTGCAAGATTATCAGCCAGAAAGTTAACTCTTTATAGTATAATTCTATAGCAATAATACGGCCAAAGAAAGTAGGTTGATTTAGTTTCGACTAAATTCTAATTCCTGCCGAGGTTTCGTCTTTGTTATTTTCTTTTTGGATCTAATGAAAGCGGCCTCTTCATGAACTTTGCCGCATTTCCTGCTCTTCCTAAATTACGATCCAAAAAAAACAATGGGCCGAACACTAGAGAATAAGCAAAAAATCGTAACAGAAATAAAATCTCTGTTAGACGATTCGGAAATGGCTGTAGTTCTTGACTATAAGGGTTTAACTATCAAAGAGATGTCAGATTTGCGATCAAGATTGCAATCAAATAATGGCATTTGCAAAATTACTAAAAATTCATTAATGCGTAAAGCAATTGATGGTAAAAGTAATTGGACTGATCTTGAATCTTTACTAACTGGAACTAACGCTTTTGTTTTAATTAAAGAAGATGTTGGAGGAGCTGTAAAAGCAATCCAATCTTTTCAAAAAGAGACAAAAAAATCCGAAACCAAAGGAGCTTTATTTGAGGGTAGACTCCTCAGCGATTCTGAAATTAAGGAGATCGCAAGTCTACCTTCTAGAGAAGTATTAATGGCAAAAATTGCAGGCGCATTAAATGGTGTTGCTACAAAAATTGCTATATCTATCAATGAAGTGCCTTCTGGACTTGCTAGATCACTTAAACAACATTCTGAAAAATCAGAATCTTAAACTTCACAATTAATTATTTATTAAGAAAATGACTGCAAAAACTGAAGAGATTCTTGAATCTTTAAAATCCCTCTCACTTTTAGAAGCCTCAGAGCTTGTTAAACAAATTGAAGAAGCATTTGGTGTTTCTGCTGCTGCATCTGCAGGTGTAGTAATGGCAGCCCCAGGAGCTGGGGGTGGTGATGGAGAAGGCAGTGCAGCTGAAGAAAAATCTGAATTCGATGTAATTCTAGAAAGCTTCGATGCCGCTGCTAAAATAAAAGTACTTAAAGTTGTCAGAAATGCAACTGGTCTTGGTCTTGGTGATGCAAAAGCACTTGTTGAATCAGCCCCAAAGACAGTTAAAGAAGGTATTGCAAAAGCAGATGCTGAAACTTTAAAAAAAGAGATTGAAGAAGCTGGCGGTAAAGTTACACTAAAATAAATTAGAAATTTTTTCTAGCCGATATTAAATATATCGGCTCTAAATTATGAATAGTAAAAACAATATTGCAATTGAAGCTGCAACAGATGGTGCGTGTAGTGGAAACCCAGGTCCAGGGGGCTGGGGTGGATTAATAATCTTTAATGATAATAGTGAAATAGAAATTGGAGGTTCAGTCCAGAATACGACTAACAATAGAATGGAACTTACTGCAGCGATAAAGACTCTTGAAAAGTTAAAAGATTTTCAATTAAAAGAAAACTTTAAATTAAGAACAGATAGTAAATATGTTATTGAGGGTTATACAAAATGGATTATTAATTGGAAGAAAAATGGATGGAAAACAAGTGCTGGAAAGTCCGTTCAAAATTTAGATTTATGGCAAGAAATAGATGCTTTAAGAATAAAAGGACTAGATATGGAATTCGTAAAAGGTCATAATGGAGATAAACAAAATGAGAGAGTTGATTTAATTGCAACAAGTTATAGTAAAGGAATACCTTTAGTTAGTGAACTTAAAAAATCGTTTGCAGTAAAAGACTCTTCAAAAGACTTAGGACATAGTGAAATTCAAAAATTATTTTCCAAAAATGAATTACTTGAAAAGTTTGCTGAAAAAAAATATTTTTTAAATTCCAGTGAATTGAATGAACTACTTGGAGGAGAAAGTTATCTCAAAGTAAAAAATCATGAATTATTTGAGTGGCGTAATTGGAAATTAATTCCAAAAAATCAGAAATATTGGATAATAGAAAATATCAACACATAATTTTTAATAATTTTATGATATTAAAGAAAGGCATGTTGAATAATATATATAAGAACTTAGTAACTCCTATCCTTAAAAAAGATACTGGGATTGATGCAGAGTACCTTACAAACATATCCTTAAGTCTTCTAACTTTTAGTTCAAACAATCGAAATTGGCCCTTAATTGCAAATATATTAGAGAATTTAAATCAAGAATTATGTGTGGTTGATCAAAGATTACATCAAAAAATATGTGGTATTGATTTTTGTAATCCAATTGGATTAGCAGCAGGATTTGATAAAAATGGTAAAGCTGCAAATATTTGGAAGGATTTTGGATTTGGTTTCGCAGAAATTGGTACAGTTACAAAATTTGCTCAATCTGGAAATCCTAAACCAAGATTGTTTAGATTAGCTGAAGAGGAGGCAGCTTTAAATAGAATGGGATTTAATAATAATGGAGCTGAAAATCTTGCTAAAAATTTTCTAAAACAAGGTGTTGATTTAAAAAAAAATAGAAATAATCATTGTTTGGGCATAAATTTTGGCAAATCTAAAATCACAAACTTATCCCAGGCTAATGAAGATTATTTAACTTCTTTAAAACTTTTGATCCCGTATTGTGATTATGCAGCTATAAATGTCAGTTCACCTAATACTAAAGGTCTTAGAAAACTTCAGGATCCAATTCTACTAAGAGAACTGCTCAAAGAAGTTAAGAATTTAGATAATTGTCCACCTTTATTTGTGAAAATTGCACCAGATTTAACTTTTAAAGATATTGAAGAAATATGCCAATTAATAATAGATGAGAATATTGATGGAATAATTGCTACCAATACAAGTCTGGACAGATTAGGACTCGAGCAAAGAAAGATAAAGCAAACAGGACAATTACTTTCTGATGAAAATGGTGGATTAAGTGGCAGACCACTTCAACAAAAAGCAAATCAAATAATAAAACATATTTACAACATTGATAATAATATTAAGTTAATTGGAGTAGGTGGAATTGATAGTCCGGAATCTGCTTGGGAAAGAATATGCTCTGGAGCATCTTTAGTTCAAATATACACTGGATGGATATATAAAGGTCCGCAATTAGTTCCAGATATACTTAATGGTATTTTAAAACAACTTAATATGCACCAATTATCAAATGTAAGAGAAGCTATTGGCTCAAACTTGAAGTGGCTTGAATGAATTCTAAGATAATTTATGGATGAATTCAAAACTAATAAATTGAATAATCAAAGTATGGAAAATATAAACTTTAAGCATGGAGGAAATATATTGATTCAAGCGAAAAAATTAAATATATCACCTTCTAAAATAATTGATTCAAGTGCTTCATTAGTTCCTTTTAAGCCTCCAAAGCCACTATTACAATCTTTAACTTCAGAAATTAAAACACTAGGATTTCAATATTATCCTGAAAGGAATCTAAATAGTTTGAGAGAAATAATTGGAGAATTTCATCAAATAAATCCCGATAATATTTTGCCAGGTAATGGAGCTTCTGAATTAATAACTTGGGCAGGATATGAAGCTTCACAATTTGGGTCAAGTTGTATTCCAAGTCCAGGCTTCGTAGATTATGAAAGATCACTAAATTGCTGGAATGCTAAATTCATTTATTCAGAATTACCAAAAAGTTGGAGTAGTAGTTTTCCCCAACAATTCCCACTTAAACCAGTTTGTGATGTACTTTGGATAACCAATCCACATAATCCAACCGGACAATTATGGGATAAGCAATCATTAGAAATAATTTTAAAGAAATATAAACTCGTTATTTGTGATGAAGCTTTTTTATCAATAACACCAAATGGCGAGAAAGAATCTTTAATCCCACTCACTAAAACTTATGATAATTTGTTAGTTATAAGAAGCTTGACCAAAGTATTTAATATTGCAGGTTTAAGATTAGGTTATATTATTGGCTCGTCTAAGAAACTTTTAAAATGGAATAATAAGAGAGACCCATGGCCGTTAAATTCCTTCGCCATAAGGGCAGGAATAGAATTATTAAGTAATAGAAGTTTTTATAATGAATGGACAGAAAAGATTCATGATTGGGTAATTACTGAGAAGAATTGGGTATCTAAAAAATTATCGAAAATAAAAAATCTTAAAGTACATCACTCTTCAACTAACTTTTTTCTAATAGAAAGTAAATTTCCTTTGTCTTCCAATATTAATTATTTAGAAGATAAAGGTATCTTAATAAGAGATTGCACATCATTTAAATTTCTAAATGAAAAATGGGCAAGAATAAGTTTACAGACCAGAAAAAAAAATAAACTTCTGTGTAGAGAAATTCAAAATTCTTTTAGAAAATAGTTTATTAATTTTTTAATCTCATTTGTAGGTTGTAAGGAATGAAGATTTTTCATATTTTCTATCATTAAATCTAAAATGTCATATTTAGGTTTGCCTATTTTTAATTTATTTTTAAAGATCCTTTTCAAGGTCTCTTCAAAAAATTCCTTGGATATTTTATTTTGATTAATTAAAATTGAACCCCCAATTGAAGAAAGAATCATTGCATTTTTTTCTTGATGATTATTTTTCGAGTTTGGATATGGAATTAGAATTGATGGTTTTCCAGTATGTATAAGTTCATTTATTGTTCCTGCGCCTGATCTTGATATTACAAGATCACAGTTCTGCATCAAAGATGCAATCTCATTAGTAAATTTTTTTTGAACATAATTTTTAGAATTTATATTTTGGGAATTACCTAAATTATGTTGTCCAATAATGTGAACTATTCGAAAATTTTGTTGTATTAAAAAATCAAGAGAACTATAAAGAATTTGATTTATACCATTCGCGCCTTGACTTCCACCCATAACAATTAGAAGAGGACCTTTTCCTTTTGGAACCCATTCTGGTAAAGGATTAGTTTGATAAAACTGCTCCCTAAGAGGCGTTCCTGTAAAAATAGTTTTACAATGTTTCAAATAAGAATTTGTCTCTTTAAATCCCATAAGAACAAATTTACATAAAAAGCCAAAATATTTTGTAACGGTTCCTGGTATTAAATTTGATTCATGAATAATTACAGGAATTCTAAGTAATTTTGCTGCAATTATTGTAGGAGCTGAAATATATCCACCAGTTGTAAAGACTAGATTAATTTTTTTTTCTTTGAGGATTTTAATAATATTAAAAGTTGAAAGTAAAATTGTGAGATATTGAAAACCTATAAAAATATTTTTTTTGGGAGTCTTAAGTTTTAAAGTCAAAAGATTATATTTTCTTGGTATTAATCCAGAATCAAGTCTTTGGTGCACACCTAACCAATTAATATTCCAATTTTTTTCAACTTTTTTAGAAACTGCTAAAGCAGGAAATATATGTCCTCCAGTTCCACTTGCCGCAATTAATAAATTATTTCTTTCTTTAGACATTAAAAATTAAATAAGTAAAATAAAAAAAGAAAGTTATGAAAATGCTAAATTTAAATTCGTTTGCAAAATTAGGAATATACATATATATATTTATTTATCTTATTTTTCCAAAATTAGCAATCACCCAAAATACAAAAGTTGACATAAGAAAAAATCTTGAAAATGCATTAAATTCTAGAAACTTAAAATTGATAAAAGATAATTTCAATGAAGAAGAAAGCTTTAAAATTCAAGAAAAATTTTCTAATATAATCAAAGACTTTCCTAATTCAAAATGGCAAATTAAAAAATCAAGCAAAAAAAATCCTAATAAAAAAATATTTGATATCAAAGTTTTTGGAGAGAAAATTGTCAATAATGAAATATACCTTCTTGAATCAAATTTTAAGTATTCATTTTCTATTCTCAACGACAAAATAATTAATGGGAAAATTAAAGATTTATTAACCACTATTAGAAATGACAAAAACGAAATAGATATTATTTTTAGTATTCCAGATAAAGTTCTTACAGGTACAAAATATGATATTGATATTATTCTAAAAAAACCACTGAATGATGTAATAATAGCTGGAGGAATAATATCTCATCAGGATGACTCTTATCTAAAACAAGATATTATTATTGAGCCTTTAGTTTCTGGAGGTATTTTTAAAACGACTAGAGCATCTTCCAAACCAACTACGCAAGTATGGACAGGCATTATAGCTCATCCAAAGGGAATTATTTCTTTCACAAAAAGCATTGAGATTGTTGAAAAAATATAATTTAGGATTCTTTTAACGAAGCTACCCCAGGTAAAATTTTACCTTCCAAAAGTTCTAAACTTGCACCTCCTCCAGTAGAAATATGAGACATTTTTTCAGCTAATCCAGCTTTCTCAACAGCCGCAACAGAATCACCTCCACCAATGATTGTACAAACCTCAGAGAAAGAACTTAAATCTGCAAGGGTTGTAGCAATTGAATTAGTACCTTTGGCAAATTTATCAAATTCAAAAACACCCATTGGGCCATTCCAAATAATTGTTTTGCATTCAGCAAGTGCATTTTGGAAAACTTTTATTGATTGTGGCCCAATGTCTAGTCCCATCCAGTCTCCACTTATTGAATCTATTTGAGAGACTTTACTTTCAGCAGTGGGAGAGAACTTATTAGCGAGTACTACATCAGATGGTAATAGCAGCTCAACTCCTTTAATTTTTGCTTTTGCCTCTAAATTTCTTGCCAACTCAAGTTTGTCTTCCTCAACAAGACTCTTTCCAACATCAAGTCCTCTTGCCTTATAGAAAGTAAAAATCATACCTCCACCAATAATAATTTTGTCACATTTATCCAGAAGAGAATCCAAAACTCCAATTTTGCTACTTACCTTAGAACCTCCTACTATTGCTGCAAGGGGGCGTTTTGGAGCATCTATGGCCCCTTGTAAATATTTCAACTCTTTTTCTAATAAAAATCCTGCTACAGAAGGTTCTAAAAATTTGGTAACTCCTTGAGTTGAAGCATGGGCTCTATGGGCAGCACCAAATGCATCGTTAACAAACATATCTGCATGAGCAGCTAAATTTTTAGCAAAATCTAAATCATTTTTTTCTTCCTCCTCATAAAAACGAACATTTTCTAATAACAAAACATCTCCCTCTTTTAAATTTTTAGATTTGGCAATAGCGTCTTCACCTATACAGCTTTCAGTTAAATCAACTTTATTTTCCAATATTTCGCTTAATCTAGAAGCAACTGGAGTTAATCTCATTTTCTCATTGACTTTACCTTTAGGTCTTCCAAAATGAGCAGCTAGTACAACTTTCGCAGAGTTATTTATAAGATATTTAATTGTAGGAATTGCTGCTCTAATTCTAGTATCATCAGTTATTTGACCACTATCATTTAAAGGAACATTAAAATCAACCCTTACAAGAACTTTTTTTCCTTTTAATTGAGACTTATCAAGACTGGAAAGAGATAACTTCGACATTAAAACACTCTGTTTTTTACCATGAAACCCTAACGTTAATTTGAGCTTATTGGGTTAAAAAGTAGTAACTGTTACTTATGCCTTAATAAATTTTAAAAATTTAGTTTAAATATAAAATTTATAAAATGAAAAAAATTTTAATTTTTGCATTAGTATTAATTGAAATTACTTTTGGAATTTATAATATTAAAAAGATATAAAAATACAATTTATTGGATTTAATCAAGTGGATATACCAAGAATTCAATGGTACCCAGGCCATATTGCTAAAGCCGAAAAAAAACTATCTGAAGTTATAAAAAGAGTAGATTTAATTATAGAAGTTAGAGATGCAAGAATTCCTTTATCAACAGGTCATCCTCATCTCAATAAATGGATCACAAACAAAAAACATATCCTTGTTATAAATCGAGCAGATATGATAGCACCAGAAACTATAACTAATTGGAACAAGTGGTTTAAAAAAGATGAAATATATCCTCTTTGGTGCGACGCAAAAAATGGGAAAGGAATAAAAGAAATTTGCAAATCTGCTAAGGAATCCCGACTATCAATTGACAATAGAAGATTATCGAGAGGAATGAAGATTAGGCCAATCAGAGCTCTTACCCTCGGTTTTCCTAATGTTGGAAAATCTGCATTAATAAATAGAATCGCCAAGAAAAAAGTTGTAGAAAGTGCTAGGAAAGCTGGAGTAACTCGTAATCTCAGATGGATCAGGCTAGAGAGTGGTATAGACTTGCTTGATGCTCCCGGCGTTATACCCCCTAATTTAGATAATCAACAAGCAGCTCTAAATCTGGCACTTTGCGATGATATTGGAGAGGCTGCTTATGAAATAGAGAGTGTTGCCATTGAGTTTATAAAAATAATTTTTAAATTAAAAGAAGATAAAAATGCGAATATTTCTCTAACAAAGATATCTCATAGATATGGAGTTGATATATTAAAAAATACTGATAGCCCACAAGAATGGATTGATTTAGTAGCTTTAAAACATACTTCAGGTGACAGAAGAAGAATGGCTCACAAATTATTAGAAGATTATCGTAATCAAATGCTTGGAAAGATTGCTTTGGAAGTACCAATATGAAATCAATTAATAAAAACTCATTTGGAGTAGGGGAAGGTGAGCTTATAGAAATTATTTATGAGCTACCTCTTCCTATGCGACTCGATAGGTGGCTAGTAAGCAAAAGACCAGAACAAAGTAGAGCAAGAATACAATATTTTATAAATGCAGGATTAGTTCTTGTTAACTACAAAACTGCAAAAGCTAAAACTCCACTAAAAACAGGAGATAATATACAAATTTGGATGCCTCCTCCAGAACCTCTAATCTATCTGAAGCCAGAAAAGATGAACTTAAATATTATTTTTGAAGATGAACATATCATTGTAATTAACAAACAATCAGGGTTAATAGTCCATCCAGCCCCTGGACATAAAACAGGAACCTTGGTAAATGGACTACTTTTTCACTGTAAAGATTTACCTGGAATAAATGGAAAGTTAAGACCTGGGATAGTTCATAGATTAGATAAAGACACCTCTGGCTGTATGGTTGTAGCAAAAAGCCAAGAATCACTTGTTAATCTCCAAATACAGATTAGAGAAAAAATTGCTAAAAGGAACTATATTGCGGTAATTCATGGAGTACCAAATACTTCTGAAGGAAAAATTATTGGTCATATAGGTAGAGATAAACTAAATAGATTGAAATATGCGGTAGTTGATGAAAATTCTGGGAGATATGCATGTACTTACTGGAAATTATTAGAGAGATTAGGTAATTACTCATTAATGAGGTTCAAATTAGACACTGGGAGAACTCATCAAATAAGAGTTCATTGTGCACATATAAATCACCCTATTCTTGGTGATCCTTTATATGGGAGGTGTAAAAAGCTTCCTTGCAGATTAGATGGTCAAGCTTTACATGCTGTAGAGCTAGGACTTTTTCATCCTATAAATGGAGAAGAAATGAAATTTGAAGCAGAATTACCCCAAGATTTTCAGAAATTATTGAGGGTCTTAAAAAAATCAATTAAGGTTTAAGGAGCTTTTTACTAAAGCTTTTGTAATATCATTCTTAGGATTAGTAAAAACAGTATCTGAATCGCCTTCTTCAATAATCTGTCCATAATTCATAACTAATAATCTATTACAAAAATTTTTCGCAATTCCTAAATCATGAGTAATAAAAATTATAGTTAAATCCATTTTTTCTTGTATCTTTCTAAGTAAATCAAGTATCTCAACTTTTATATATGCATCTAACATATTTACACTTTCATCACAGATAAGGACTTTTGGTTTAAGCAATAATGATCTTGCAATTGAAATTCTTTGTAATTGACCTCCAGACAATTGACTTGGATATGAATTTAAGAATTTAGAATCTAAAGGTAGATTTAAATTTTTTAAAATTAGTTTAATCTCATTTTGAATAAAATTTTCATTAGATATTTTTTGAATTAAAAATATGTCCTTCAAGATATTTTTAATTTTCATTTTTGGATTCAAACTTGAAAAAGGATCTTGGAAAACTATTTGTATATTTTTAAACTTATTAGAATTTTTTTGATTTAATTCATAATTTCTCTCATAAACTTTTATTTCACCTCCTCTAACCTTTAAAAGCCCTATTAAAGCTCTACATAAAGTGCTTTTCCCACTACCAGAAGATCCAACAATACCAAGCACTTCATTTCGGTATAATTTAAAACTGACTTCATTTAAAGCCTTATTCCATTTGGGGCGAAAAATTGAGGAATTTAATTTATACCAATGTCTTACATTATTTACCTCTAAAACAACACTATTTGTAGCATTAACTTGTTGTCTTGGCTTCAAAGATATATTTGATGCATTTACCAATTTTTCTCCAATTACTGATTTAGGAGATTGTAAAAATTCTTTTATATTTCCTTGCTCTTGAATTGACCCATGATCCATTATGACAACTTTTTTACACCACTTTGCTGCGAGATTAATATCATGACTTATCAAAAACAAAGTAGTCCCAGATTGCTCACATAAACAAATCATTTGATTCATTACTTCAAAACTAGTCTTAGTATCTAGGCTCGTTGTAGGTTCATCTGCTATTAATATTTTTGGTTTCAAAGCTAAAGCCATTGCAATTGAAACTCTTTGTCTCATCCCTCCACTAAATTCATGAGGGAATGAATCTAATCTATCAAAATCTATTCCTACTTTTCTAAAATTTTCTTCTACTAAATCTTTAATAATTAAAGGAGATTTTTTTTTAAAGTGTGTTTCAAATAATTCTTTTAAATGATCTCCAACAGTCATTAATGGATTAAGTTTTTTTATAGAATCTTGATAAATAAATCCAAAATTATTTCTCCTAAATAATTGAATTTCTTTTTTATCAATTTTCGTGATATCCTCCCCATATATTTTTATAAAACCCTCAGTAATTGATCCTTCAGGAAGCATATTCACAATTGTTTTTGCAAATGTAGTTTTACCGCATCCAGAAGGACCTATTATTGCCAAGTGATCTCCTTTAACAAGATCTAATTTAAGATTTTTTATGATAGATTTCTGCTTAGGACCATATTTGACATTTAGATTCCTGATTTCAAGAATTTTACTTTTATTTATTTTCATAATTTTGTAGCAAATTTCTCTAGTCCTAAATAAAATAAATCTAAAGGACCATTATATGTCTGAGGCAACTGCGAATTCAAAAGAGAAAAATGAAATTAAAGTTTCAACAATCATTTTGCCTGAAAATAAAAATTATGAAAGTGAATCTTTGAAGTATGAGATAAAAATCCCTAATTGGCTGCTTGTAAATATTCAAAACTATGAAATATCAAATAATAAAAATGATGCAAATCAAAATCTTATAGTAAAAGCTTTCAAACTTGCCTATGAAGCTCATAATGGTCAACTTCGGGCAAGTGGCGAGCCATATATAATTCATCCAATTGCTGTTGCAGATCTGCTCAAGGAAATAGGTGCAAGTGCATCAGTTATAGCTGCTGGACTATTACATGATGTCGTTGAAGATACAGGAATTGCTCTTTCGGAAATTGAAGTTAATTTTGGCTTAGAAGTAAAAGTTCTTGTAGAGGGTGTAACTAAATTAGGAGGTATTCACTTTAATAATAGAACCGAAGCACAGGCTGAAAATCTTAGAAAAATGTTCTTAGCTATGGCAAGCGACATAAGAGTTGTTTTAGTTAAACTTGCAGATCGACTGCATAATATGAGAACAATTCAATGGCTTAATGAAGAGAGAAAAGAGAGGATTGCAAGAGAAACGAGAGAAATATATGCACCTCTCGCAAATAGGTTAGGAATAAATAGATTTAAATGGGAATTAGAAGATTTAGCATTTAAATTTCTTGAACCAGAGGAATATAAAAATCTGAAAGATCAAATTGCTGTTAAAAGAAGCGATAGAGAAAAAAGATTAGACGTTACTTTAAATTTAATGAAGAAAAACCTCGTCTCATCAGGTTTAGAAAATTTTGAAATTACGGGAAGGCCAAAACATCTCTATGGCATTTGGAGCAAAATGGAAAGACAGCAAAAACAATTTAGTGAGATTTATGACGTTGCTGCTTTAAGAATTATTGTTGCGAATTCAGATAGCTGTTATAAAGCTTTAGCAGTCGTTCATGATACTTTTAGACCTATTCCAGGTAGATTTAAAGATTACATAGGTTTACCAAAACCTAATGGCTACCAATCCTTACATACTTCTGTGATTGGAAGACATAGACCTATTGAAGTGCAAATAAGAACTACCTCGATGCATCAAATTGCGGAATTTGGAATAGCTGCTCATTGGCAATATAAAGAAGGTGGTTCACCCGCATCTAGTAATGCAGAAAGATTTAATTGGCTTAGACAACTAGTAGAATGGCAACAAGAAGGTAATGAGAAAGATCATAATGACTATCTAGCATCCATAAAAGAAGATTTATTCGATGAAGAAGTATTTGTAATCACACCAAAAGGAGATGTTGTTGGTCTAAGGAAAGGATCAACTGCGATCGATTTTGCTTACAGAATACATTCAGAAATAGGAAATCATTGTAATGGAATAAGAATCAATGAAAAGCTCTCTCCTCTATCTACATCATTACAAAATGGGGACTTTATAGAAATTTTGACTAATAATAATTCAACTCCAAGTTTAGATTGGTTGAATTTTGTAGTTACTCCAACAGCTAAAAATAGAATTCGGCAGTGGTATAAAAAAAGCCATAGAGATGAAACTATCAAGAGAGGAAAAGAACTACTTGAAAAAGAAATAGGTCGTAATGGATTTGAATCATTACTTTCAAGTGATGCAATGAAAAAAGTTGCGTATCGATGCAATTTAAAGACAACAGAAGATCTTCTCTCATCATTAGGATTTGGCGGTTTAACTTTACATCAAGTTTTGAATCGATTAAGAGAAGAAATTAAAATTCAAACAGAAGAAATTAAAAATGAATCTAATTCTGAAATAGCAAAAACTCTTATTAATAAAAATAATTCAATAAAAACTAAATCACAACTAACTAATAAATCACCAATCTCTGGTGTGGAAGGTCTAGACTACAGAATAGGAAAATGCTGCAGTCCACTTCCTGGGGAAGAAATAATTGGAACTGTCTCTTTAGGTAATCATGGTATCACTATTCATAGAAGAGATTGCGAGAACGTTATCCCAATACCAATAGAGAGAAGATTACCTGTTGCATGGAACATAGAGAATAAATTTCTTGACAATAAGTTTCCAATTCAACTCAGAATAGAAGTTATAGATAGAGTAGGAGTCCTAAAAGATATTCTTATGAGATTGTCTGATAAAGGAATAAATGTTAGTGATGCAAATGTAAAAACCGCTTTTGGTAAACCTGCAATAATTAATTTATGTGTTGGTTTAGAAAGTTACAGTCAGCTCAACAAAACGATTGATCAAATTAAATCAATGACTGATGTATTAGATATTGCAAGGGTAGGACTTAGTTAATTTAAACTTAAAAGATTTTTAAAATGATCTTTTTTTAATTTTTCTTTTATATAGCAGAAAAGTAAATATACCTGAAATAAAAGCTAATAATAATCCAACTAAGGCTGAACCCAAAATTAATCTTAATGAATAAATACTTCCTTGTTCCCATAATTCTTGTATCAATATATTTTTATCAAAAACAATATCTGGAGAAGTTTTTAGTAAGAATGAACCAACTTTGTAATTGAAAAAATACAGAGGGACATAAGTAAAAGGATTACTTATCCAAGTGCAAATTGCGGCAAGAAAAAGATTTCCTCTAGCAACTCTTGCTAAAAATAATCCTAACAAAGTTTGAAAACCAAAGAAAGGGAAGCATCCGCAAAAGACCCCAACTGCTACCCCTTTAGCATTAAAAAATGGAGTACCATTTTGTTTCGAAAATAATGATAGAATTTTTTTATAGTTAAGATTCTTTATCAACTTCATTCTAAAATCACAATCTAAAAAGTTTTTTTGATAAGCCTACTTAATTATCCATAACATAGTGAAATATGGAATCATTTGTCGATACTGAAGATACAATAGCAGCAATAGCTTCAGCTATAAGTGTAGGTAAAGGAGGAATTGCAGTTATAAGAGTATCAGGAGGAAAAGCAATAAATTCATGCAAAAATATTGTAGAAACAAAATCTAAATATGCTTGGGAGTCTCATAGAGTTTTTCATGGATTTATCAAAGATAATTTAAAAAATAAATATATAGACGAAATTTTAATTTTAGTTATGCATTCTCCTAATAGTTTCACGGGAGAAGATATTGTTGAGTTGCACTGTCACGGAGGAGTAATTGTTGTAAATAAGGTAATGGAGACATTATTATCAAATAACATTGGAGTGAGAATTGCAAATCCAGGAGAATTTAGTCAAAGAGCTTTTCTTAATGGCAAAATAGATCTTACTCAAGCAGAATCAATTAATCAATTAATTAATGCAAAGAATCTTAAATCAGCAGAAATAGCTTTTAATGGAGTAAAGGGAGAAACAAAGAAAAAGATTGATATTATTAAAAATGATTTAATCGAGCAATTATCAGAAATAGAAGCAAGAGTCGATTTTGATGAGGATTTTTCAGATTTTAATTATCATGATTTTTCTAGGAGTATTAAAAATATAAAAGAAAAAATAGAAATTCTTATAGAAAATACGAACAGAGGGGCGTACATTCATAATGGAATATCAATTGCTCTTATAGGCAAAACAAATGTTGGGAAAAGTTCTCTTTTAAATCTTCTCTCTAAAAAAGAAAAAGCAATAGTTACTTGTATTCCAGGAACAACTAGAGATACAATTGAAGTAAATTTGACGATAAAAGATATACCAATAAAAATAATAGATACCGCTGGCATTAGAGAAACAAATGAACATATAGAAAATATCGGAATTGAGAAAAGCTTTGAAATGATTCAAAAATCAGATTATATAATTTATTTATATAGTCTTGAAGAAGGTTTTAATAAGGATGATGAGAGAATCATAAGTACTATTCCACAAGAAAAATTAATTACGATCTTGGGGAATAAAAAAGATTTAATTGATCGAAAAAAATTAAATAAAGAAAATTTATCGAACTCCGTTTTAATGAGTATTAAAAACAATGAAGGTGAAAAAGATTTAGTTGAAAAGATAGTTAAAAAATGTGGATCAAAAGAATATGAAAATATAGATATTTTTTTAAATGAAAGACAGTTATCAAACCTAACTAGTTGCTTAAAAAATTTAAATGATACTGATTCAATAATTGCTAATCAATTACCATTTGATTTATTATCCATTGAAGTTAGAGATGGAATAAAAAACTTATCGAGAATTACAGGTCAAGAATTAACTGAAGATCTACTCAATAAAATTTTTTCAAAATTTTGTATTGGTAAATAAATTGTAATTAAAATATATAAATACATAAATATATAAAAGTAAACATTAAAAGTTAAAATAAAATTCGTTATGTTATTTAAATTTAGTGGATCTATACTCTCCATATGTATCTAGAATTATTGATAATTGGATTGAAGAAGATATTGGGAAAGGTGATCTAACATCTTCAGCAATTACAAAAAAAATTGGAAGGGCTCATTGGATAGCAAAAGAAGAAGGAATATTTTGTGGGGTAGGAATAATAAGAACAATTTTTAAAAAAATTGACAAAAACATAGAGTGCACATTTTTTATAAATGATGGAGAAAAATTTTCTAAGGATCAAAAACTTCTAGAATTATATGGCCCGTCAAAAAGCCTATTAGCAAGTGAAAGAATAAGTCTCAACATCGCAATGCATCTATCAGGAATATCAACTTATACTAAAAATATTGTAGATGTTTTAAAAGGGACAAATATATATTTAGCAGATACAAGAAAAACTACTCCTGGTTTAAGAATATTTGAAAAGTATGCTTTTAAATGTGGTGGTGGTATTAATCATAGAATGGGATTATACGATGCTGCAATGATTAAAGAAAATCACATTGCATGGACTGATAACTTGAAAAACGCAGTAAACAAAATTAGATTAAATACTCCATTTACGACTCATATTATTATTGAAGCAGAAGATATGAAACAAGCAAAAGATGCAGTTTTAGCAGGGGCAGATAGTATTTTACTAGATGAATTTGATCCTGAATTTCTTAGAAAAAGTATTAAAGAATTAAGAAAGTTATCAACAAATAACTCAAATAGAACAATTAGGAATAACTTAATCATAGAGGTCTCTGGAATTAATCCAAAAGACATTAGTAAATATTTAATTGATGGTATAAATTTAATTTCAACAAGTTCTTCAATTACTAAAAGTAATTGGATTGATTTTAGTATGCGTTATATTAATTAAATGAAACGAACAATATTCTAATAATTCATGCAGGTAATATTTAAAGAATTAACTAAAAGCTTTGAAGAAATCCTTCTAGAAAGTCTTATAAAAAATGAAAAGAAAGAGGAATTTGAAAAAATTCGTAAAAATCTAATTAATCAAGCATCTAAAGAAGAATTTGGTGATTATCAATGTAATATCTGTCTTGTTTTATCAAAGATTTATAAAAAGAACCCTAGAGAAATTGCCATTTCATTTGTTAAAACACTCAAAGAAAATAAAAAGATATCTAATTTATGTGAAAATTTAGAAATTGCAGGACCAGGTTTTATAAATATAAAATTAAAAAATAATATTTTGATTGAAGAAATAAAATCTAATATTAAATGCCCTAGAGCTGGAGTTCCTTTAGCCCTTAAAAATAATAGTCAATACCAAAAAAAAGTTATCGTAGATTTTTCAAGTCCTAATATTGCTAAAGAAATGCATGTCGGTCATCTCAGATCGACGATTATAGGAGATACAATTTCAAAAATTTTTGAATTAAGAGGATATATTGTATTAAGACTAAATCATATTGGAGATTGGGGTACACAATTTGGAATGCTTATTACTCAGCTTAAAGATTTATATTCAAATGATCTTAAAGAAATAGACAATATCAAAATTAGTGATTTAGTTGAATTCTATAAGTCTTCAAAAAAAAGGTTTGATAATGAAATAGAATTTCAAAAGAGATCTAGAGAAGAGGTAGTTAAATTACAAAGTGGAGATAAAAAATCAATTGAAGCATGGAAATTATTATGTAATCAATCAAGAAAAGAGTTTGATGAAATATATAAAACTTTGAATATAAAAATTAAGGAAAGAGGAGAATCTTTTTATAACCCCTTTTTAAAATCAATTATTGAAGATTTAAATTACAAGAAAATATTAGTTGAAGATCAAGGCGCTAAATGTGTTTTTTTAGATGGCATGACCAATAAAGAAGGGAATCCATTACCACTAATTATTCAAAAAAAAGATGGCGGTTTCAATTATGCTACCACTGATCTTGCTGCTCTAAGATATCGATTTAATAAGGAACCATATGGAGATAATGCCACTAGAATTATATACATAACAGATCATGGCCAATCCAATCATTTTACTGGGGTTTTTCAAGTCGCTAAAAGAGCTAATTGGATCCCTGAAGATTGTGAAGTAAATCACGTACCATTCGGACTGGTACAAGGAATTGATGGTAAAAAACTTAAGACAAGGGAAGGAGATACGATAAAACTAAAAGATTTATTATCAGAGTCAGTTAAAAGAGCAAAAGAAGATCTATTAAAAAGATTAGAGATCGAAAGTCGTTATGAAACTGATGAATTTATTTTAAATACTTCAAAAGTTATTGGAATTGGAGCTGTAAAATATGCTGATTTAAGCCAAAATAGAATCACAAACTATCAATTTAGTTTTGAAAAGATGCTTTCCCTTAATGGTAATACGGCGCCTTATCTTTTATATACACTCGTAAGGATATCAGGAATTAATAGAAAAAATGATATTACTGAAGATACTATTAATTGGAAGTCTATGTCATTTAGCCATGATTTAGAGTGGAAGCTTATAAGAAAATTACTTAAATTCGATGAAGTGATAATTTCCATAGAAAAAGATTTGATGCCAAATAGGCTTTGTAATTATCTATTTGAATTATGTCAGGCTTTTAATAGATTTTATGATCAATTACCGATTCTTAAGGAGGAAATGGATACTAAGCTTTCAAGACTTACATTATGTGCTTTAACTGAAAAGACTTTAAAATTGAGTTTAGGGCTTCTTGGAATTGATTCTTTAGAGAGAATGTAATGAATGAATTTGATCAAATAAATAATCTTTCCCCTATCCCAAGAAAGGAAATACTAAATATGCAATCTTATTCGGCTCCTTTAGAAAACAGAAGAAACTTATTGCGTTTAGATTTTAATGAAAATACCTTAGGTCCAAGTCAAAAAGTATATGAAGCTATCAAAGATATTAAGTTAAATCAAATTTCAATCTATCCAGAATATAACTTATTAAAAAAATTGATTTCGAATAACTATTACAAATCGAGGCAATTTGAATATGAAGAAATAGGTTTGTTTAATGGAGCTGATGCTGCAATAAATGCAATATTTAATTCTTTTGGTGATAGAGATGAAATATTCCTGACCACAAATCCGACTTTTGGTTATTATTCGCCTTGTTCAGAAATACAAGGGATGAAAAAAATTACTTGTGCCTACGAAGGAGAAAATTTTATTTTCCCAATCAAACGATTTGAAGAAAAAATTATTAAACATAAACCTAAATTAATATTTATTTGTAATCCAAATAATCCCACTGGCACTGTTATAAGTGCTCAAGAAATAATTAAATTAGCAAATCTGAATAAAAAATCATTAATTGTAGTTGATGAACTTTATGAGAAATTTAATGGAGATAGTCTTCTGCCGGTAATAGATTTTGAAAAAATTAAAAATATAGTTGTTATTCAATCCCTTTCAAAAACTGCTGGTTTAGCTGGTTTAAGAATTGGCTTTGCGTTTGGAAATAAAAGTATAATTAAATATATCAATAAGGTTACAGGACCTTACGATATAAATAGTTTTGCAGTTACTGCTGCGTTAGCCGCTCTAAATGATCAATCTTATATAGATGATTATGTTTATGAAGTGAAAAAAGCAAGAATATTAATTGAGAAAAAGTTTGAATCGATAGCAATTAGGAAACATTTTGGCGGAGGAAATTATTTTTTAATTTGGCCAAACAAAAAGCCAGAAATTTTGACAAGACAAATGAGAGAAAAGGGTATCTTAATAAGAGAAATGAAAAACAAAAAAGATATTGAGAATTCTATAAGAGTCAGTATAGGAACTCAAGAACAAATGAATTTTTTCTGGAGCATTTATAAAGAACTAGATCTAAATAATTAATCTCTGAAAATATAAATAGTATTTTTATCAATTCTTTTTGAATTTATTTCAAACCTTTTACCAAGATATTTTACTTTAAAATCTTGTATATTTTTAAGAAACAAATCAGCATTAGAAAAATCACAATTATCTCTAATCTTTTTACCTTTCTGAAAATGAACGGGTATCACAATAGAAGGTTTTAAGGTCTTTACTATCTCTGAGGCCTCACTACCTTTATAAGATTTAAATCCTCCTCCTATTGAAATAAATAAAATATCTGGATGGGACAAAATAATTTGACTATTTATATCTATTTCACCAGCAGCTCCACCCATATGCACTATTTTTAAATTATTTTGCTCCCAAATCCATACTGTAGCCATACCTAATCTTCTTCCACCAACTCTATCATGAGGTATCTCAATACCAGTTAATAATATATCTTCGAATTTATAAACTCCGGGTTCTACAAACATCAATTGATTATTGGGATTATATCCTTCATCAGCTAGTTTTGAACTAGCTAAAATGAAATCAGCATTTAATCCTTTAGGCTCATCTAAATCACTTGCACAACCAATAGCCTTAAAGGGATTTAAAAGAACCGATTTTTCTCTCCCTTTAATTAAAAAACTACCATGACCCAAACTTTTTAATAACAAATCACCTGCCATAGCAGAAGAGGGTATTAAAAATATAAAAAATATAAAAAGAAAAGATTTTTTAAGTTTAATGATATTCATAGATAAAATTTATAATTTAATTTTACTTCTGTTCGGCCATCTTTAGAAAATTACTAATTAATTTATGACCAAATTGTGTTAAAACACTTTCTGGGTGAAATTGAACACCGTGTAAATTATTGTATTGTTTATGAGAAATAGCCATAATAGTTGAATCCTCTAAAGTGGCAGTTATCTCAAAACAAGAGGGGAGGGAATCTGAATCTACTATAAGACTATGATATCTAGTAGCTACAAATGGACTCTCAATATCTTTGAATAATCCTTTTTTATTATGAAAAATTTTTGAGGTCTTGCCATGCATTAATTCTTTACCAACTATTACTTTACCGCCGTAGGCTTGAGCTAATGCTTGATGACCTAAACACACTCCTAATGTTGGAATTTCCTTTGATAAGTTTTGAAGAATAGGCAGACAAATACCAGATTGATCTGGATTTCCTGGACCAGGAGATAATAAAATTCCATCAGGATTAATTTGGCTTATTTCTTCTAAAGTAATTTCATCATTTCTTTTTACTAATAATTCTTTGGTTATGTGATGATCTACAGAAAGCTCTCCTAAGTATTGAACTAAGTTATAAGTAAAACTATCGTAATTATCAATAACTAGAAACATATCTTTTTCAATTTAAAAAAATAACTTTATTTTAGGAATAAACAAGTATAGACCAATAATAACAGAATTAATTGAAGCTAATAATACTGCACCTGCTGAACAGTCCTTTGCAATTTTAGCTAGATAACTAAACTTTTTTTTAACCACTAAATCAACTAAAGACTCTATTGAAGTATTTAATATTTCTAAAGATAATACGAAAAACACAGTCATTAGCAAAATCAAATAATCGCTTGTATCCAGTTTTAGAACTGAACCTAGGATTAAACTAAAAAGGGCAAAAAATACTTGAATTTTAAAATTTCTTGAATTTCTAAATGTATATTTGATCCCATTAAAAGCATATCTAAAACTTATTAATACATTTTGAGATATCCTATAAGACTTGTTTCTACTTTTTAAAAGTTTTGCTTTACTCTTCATTTATTGTTTATTAGTAAAATTTTTCAATCTAATTTTGAAATTAAATATTCTTGAAAATTTAACATATTATCCAATTCATTAGCATCATTATGTTCCCATCCCAAAAGATGTAAGAATCCATGACTTGCTAACCAGAGCATTTCTTTTTTAATAGAATGCTTAAATTCTAAGGATTGTTCAAAAGCCCTCTCTAATGAGATAAATAAATCTCCTAATTCAATAAAATTTAAATCTTTAGTAGTATCTTCATTGGAAATAATTGGGAAAGATAAAACATCCGTTGGACCAGATTTATTCATCCACTTTTGGTTAATAGAAGAAATTTGATTATCGTTAATTATCTGCAAACTTAAAGAAAAACTTTTTTTGTCTAAAATAAAATTTGGAAAAGAATTATCTTTTTCATTTAAAATTATTTTAATCCAACATAATAATACCTCTTCCCAAAAATCAGATTCAAAAATAATATTATCTGGCTTATTTAGAAAAAAATCTGATAAATTAGCAAAATCATTACATTTAAAGACTAAATCTATTTCTAAGTCATATAAATCTTTTTGATACATACTTTCATTAAACAGGCATATTAGGTTTTCCTAAAGTCGCTATTAAAATTAAAAGACCTATCAAAATTAAAAAAGTAATTAAAAAATGAGAAATACTTTTAGAACCCTTTCTTACCATATTTCTCATAGCAAGTTTTATAAAGCTAGGAGGAGAAACTTTTTTTTCTAAATTATCGTTTTTATTTGTCATAAATTTATTGAATAGACCCTTTAGAAGAAATATTCATACGTAATAATTCATGAATAAATTGATCTAAACCACCATTAAGAACACCATCTAAATCATTAGTCTCTTTCATAGTTCTTAAATCTTTGACCATTTGGTAAGGATGAAAAACATAATTTCTAATTTGATTACCCCATGCTGCTTCAACAATATCACCTTTAATATCAGATATTTCAGAAGCTCTTTGTTCTTTAGCTATTACTAATAATTTAGCTTTAAGCAATAACATTGCTTTCTCCTTATTTTGTAACTGAGATCTCTCTTGAGTACATCTTACAGCGATTCCTGAAGGCAAATGGACAATCCTTACTGCTGTTTCTACTTTATTAACGTTTTGTCCTCCAGCTCCGCCTGATCTACTAGTTGTAATTTCTAAATCTTTATCAGGAATCTCTAATGAAATACTTTGATCTAATTTAGGCATTACCTCAACTCCAGCGAAACTAGTTTGTCTTTTACCATTTGCATTAAATGGTGAAATTCTTACTAATCTATGAGTACCTTTCTCATTTTGCAGATAACCATAAGCATATTTACCATTAACTTCGAAAGTAACGCTTTTAATACCTGCTTCTTCTCCATCAGATAAATCAGTAATTTCTAAGCTCATTCCATTATTATCTGCCCATCTTGAATACATTCTTAATAGAATTTCCACCCAATCTTGTGCATCAGTGCCACCTGCACCAGCATTAATAGAGACAATAGCAGCTTCTTTATCATATTCACCACATAATAATCTTTGAAATTCCCACTTATCTAAATTCTCTCTTAAGGTTACTAACCCTTGATGTGACTCAATAATCATTTCTTCCTCAGGCTCTAAGGAATAAAGCTCAAGAGAAGCTTCTGCATCAGAAATGAACATTTTCCATTTATCTAACAATTGAAGTTGATCTCTAACATCATCAAGATTGAGCATATGTTTTTTTGCATATGCCTGATTAACCCAGAATTCTGGTTGAGCAGCAATTTGCTCTAACTCTTTTCTCCTAGCTACTAAATTGGGGACGTCAAAGACAATCCTGAGCATTACCCAGGCGCTTGGTTAACTCTGAAAGATCTTTTTTAAATTCTGTTATATCTATCAAAATAGAATTTAATTGTTATTTATAATCTAACAAGCACTTTTATTTAATAGTATAAAGTAAATAAATTTTTAAAAAATGTCTAAAGTTGAAATCTATACTTGGCGATTTTGCCCATTCTGCATAAGAGCAAAATCGTTACTAGAGAAAAAAAATATAACTTTTACTGAACATAAAATAGATGGCGATAATAATGCAAGGGAACTCATGATGGATAGAGCTAATGGTAAAAGAACAGTTCCTCAAATTTTTATTAATGACAAAAGTATTGGTGGTTGTGACGAACTATACGAATTAGAAAAAGAGAACAAACTGGACTTATTACTGAATTAGATAATATGAAATTTCTGTTTGTGGTTGACCCAATAAAAAATATAAATCCATTAAAAGATTCATCTGCAGCATTAATGCAAGCTTCTTCTAAAAAAAAGATAGAAGTATGGACTTGTACTCCTCAAGATCTAGAGGCAAGAGGAGATGAAGTATGGGCATCTTCTAGAAGAGCTGAAGTTTGTCCATGGGTTTCTTTTAAAGACAATAAATGTATCCCTCTTGCTGAATTTAATTGTATTTGGATGAGAAAAGATCCTCCAGTAAATGAGGGATATTTATATGCAACTCATCTTTTAGAAGTAGCGGAAAGAAAAGGAGTAAAAGTTATAAATAAGCCTTCCTCATTACGTGCTTGGAACGAAAAATTAGGAGCATTGAGGTACAGCCATTTAATGGCTCCAACAATAGTTGCAAGTAAAGTAAAAGATCTTATTAATTTTGCAAAAATTAATCATGATGTTGTTGTTAAACCACTTGGCGGAAAAGGAGGTCAAGGCGTTATTCGTCTAACTAAGGAATCTCCAGGTATTAAAGCAATGATTGAATTAATAACATCGCAAGAAGAATTACCAGTAATGATGCAAAAATTTATTCCCGAAGTAAAAGAAGGGGATAAAAGAATAATTATTGTTAATGGTGAGCCAATTGGATTAATTAATAGAATCCCTCAAGGGGGTGACTTTAGGAGTAATTTAGCTATGGGAGGTAAAGCAGAAAAAACAAACCTAACAGCTAAAGAAAAAAAAATTTGTACTGAGTTATCACAACATTTCAAAGATGAAGGTTTATTCTTTGTTGGTATAGATGTAATAAATGGGATGCTTAGTGAAATTAATGTAACAAGTCCAACAGGATTAAGAGAGATAGAAACTTTATCTAACAAAAGCGTTTCAGATCAAGTAATTGAAAAATTGTTAGAAATTATTTAGTTGTTTTGGCAAGAAATATTTGCTTCACTAAAGATTCAAATTTAAGTTTAATCTCCTCAATTTCTTTGTTAAAGATAGAACCTTTTACTAAACCTGAACCAGCCGTAAATTCTAGATTTTGGTCAATATAACGTGCTCCTCTTATAGCTACTCTGAATTCTGAATTTCCTTCAGAATCTACCCACCCTATAGGCGAAGCATAATTTCCTCTAGAAAATGATTCAAGTGTGTTTATCCAATTCATTGCTTCCTTTTTAGGAGATCCACAGACTGCTGGAGATGGATGTAGAACTCTAAGCAAGTCAAAAGGGCATATATTATGAATCTTGGAATATACCAAAGTTTGTAAATGAGAAATATCTCCAAACGAAGTTACCTTTAACGAACTTTTTGTATAGTTTTTAATCTTTAAAATTTCCAAAGATTTAATTAAATACTGTATTACATAATTATGTTCTTTTATATCTTTAGAGCTTTCCAAAAGAGAATCCGGATTTGAATCACTTGATACTGTTCCAGCGATAGCTTCTAAAACCAAATCAGGCTTCATAAAAGAAAATAATTTTTCTGGCGATGCTCCAAATATAATATCTTTGCTATTTCTCCTCCAAACATATCTACAAGTATTTGGTTGATTAGTTTTTAATTTTTTCAAAATATTTATTAAATTTAATTTATTTTTAAATTCTATTTTGACTCTTGAAGCTAAAACTATCTTGTCAAGTTTACCTTCCTCTACTAATTTTATTCCCTTATTTATTAATTGCTTCAGATTAATATTTGATGATTCTAAAGAATTCAAAAAATAATTGCTCGAGGGATAATCAAAACTATTTTTACTTTTTTGATTTCTTGAATTTAAAATCTGATCCCTTATTGACCATAGTTCTTCCATTAATGTCCTCAAGGAAGATTTACCCTCGACATGTGCATTTATTCTTAACCAACAATTCTTTTTATTTTTAATAATCAATATTTTAGGCAAAATAGCTTCTAAACCAGGAACGTCAAACAAACAATATTTTTTCTTTAGATTTTCTGAAAAAGAAAACAAATATATTATTTTTGAAAGCGCAGAGGTATTAGATTCATCAGTCAAATTTATTAGGTTATTAAAATTCTCAGAGCTAAATTCTTTCGCTACTTTAAATTTTTTAGGCCCTTCTAAAGTTAGATATTTACATTTCTCAAGAGCTATATATGACATTTTGTTATCCTCTTCCCAAAAAGAAGAAAAAGAATATTTATCAATAAAAAATTCATATACATCAAACAAATCAACACAAGGTATCTCAATACAAATACTTACTAATCCCGAATTTACCCCTTTCTTATCGAAATTGGAAAAAACGCCTTTTAAAAAATCTGAAAATTTTAAATTATTTTTCATCACTTATTGAAAATAACTAAAAATCATGCATTAAAGTAAAAAATGTAACTCAATTTATAAACTATATTTAATAATTATAGTTTTTCTTAACTGCATTAATAATGAATGAAAGAAATAAAAGTTTATGGAAACAAGCAATAAAATGGCCTCTTTATTCAGTAGCAATTTTACCAGTTTTTATTTCAGGAGCTTATACCCTCAACTCTTTCAAAAATGTCAAAATATCTAATTTAATAGCATTCACAATCGCTGCAATATTAATACTAATTTGGGAAAATCTCACTAACGATTTATTTGATTCAGAAACAGGAATTGATGAATTTAAATTTCATTCCATTGTAAATCTTGTACGAAGTAAAACAATAGTTTCAATTACCGCTTACATATCACTATTGATTGGATTATTATTAATTGCCATTATTTCAATTTCGACGAGCATAAATGTAATGCTATTAGTCGGAGCTTGCTGCTTCTTAGGATATTTATATCAAGGTCCTCCTTTCCGTTTGGGCTACCAGGGTTTAGGAGAACCCTTATGTTGGTTAGCTTTTGGCCCCTTAGCTTACGCTGCTGCTTTAATTTCATTAAATCCATCAGATATATACGTGATTTCTATTCCTTGGAAAGAGTCTTTATTACTTGGTTCAGGTTCATCAATGGCAACCACACTAGTGCTATTCTGCTCTCATTTTCATCAGATCAAAGAAGATAAAAAACATGGTAAAAATTCACCTTTAGTTCGTTTAGGAGCGAAAAAAGGAGCTAAAATTATTCCTTGGATAGTTTTTATAATTTATGTTTTCCAACTTTTCATAATAATTAATGGATTTTTTCCGATACTTTGTGTTCTTTTTCTTATAAGTTTTCCTCAATCATTAAAGCTTATAACTTTGTTGAAATATTCATATGACAAACCTGAAGTAATAAAAAATTGTAAATTTATTGCTATCAAATTTCAGACTCTAAATGGAATTGGATTAATAGCAGGATTTATTATAGATTATTTGATTAATAAATGAACTTAACTTTCAAAAAAAAATCTTTTTTCTTTAAATTATCTTCTAAAGTGGATAATTCAAATACTACATATCAATATAAATCTGGGTGGATAATTAAATTAAAAAATATGGAAAAGGGAGTTGGTTTTGGAGAAGTAAATCCTCTAAGAAAACAAGATTTAGATGAATGTCAAATACAATTAAATCAGATTCCCAAATACGTAAATTCGAAAGATATATCTGAATTAATAAATAATTTTCACCCGTGCATTCAATCAGCTATTAACTCTGCATTAGCTGAAATTGAAAGAAAAATAAATTTTAATGAAAATTATTACTTTAATGAAATTGATCAAACAGCTATACTTTTAGATCCTCATAACGCTCTTAAAGAATTAATAATATTAAAAGATAATAAACTTTTGAACGAGAAATCACTTACTATTAAATGGAAAGTAGGCATACAAGATAATTCCTCAGAAGAAAAAACTCTTGTAGAGATACTAAATCATTTAAGAAGTAATATAAAATTAAGAATAGATGCAAATGGTTCTTGGAAAAGAGAAATAGCTAATAGATGGGTTGATATTTTGAAGGATATTGAAAATATAGATTGGCTAGAACAACCTCTTTCTAAAGATGATATTGAGGGTTTAAGAGAACTTAATAAAAGGATACCAATAGCTTTAGATGAATCACTATTAAAATATCCATATTTGATTAATGAATGGGATGGTTGGCAAATTCGAAGACCTTCTCAAGAAAGAAATCCTATGCATCTTTTAAAAGAGTTAAAAGATAAAAAAGGTTTTAGATCCTTAAGCACCTCTTTCGAGACAGGAATTGGCAGAAGATGGCTTTTTCATTTATCCTCTCTACAGCTTTTGGGACTAACTCCCAAAGTTCCTGGTTTGGCTTTGAAAAAAAATCCTAATTCTTTTCTTTTCCTCAATGATGCTCAAAAGATATGGGATCAACTATGAAAAATAAAATTCATATTATTGAAGTTGAAAATAATGAAAAAGAATCTATAAAAAAAATTCTTGAAAATATAAACGATAAAAAAATAACGTATATAAAAAATAAATCTTATAAAACTGAAGAAATATTAGAGACTATTGATTTAACTGGACCTGCAATTATCTTAAATAGTAGTGGAAGTAGTGGAAAGCCTAGAAAATGCATACATAGTGTAGAAAATCTCAATTTGTCTGCTAAGGCGTCTGGAATTTGGCTTGAAAAGCAAGGATTTAAATTACAAAACTGTTTAATTTTTAATACATTACCTTTTAATCATATCAATATTTCTCCTGAATTTATTAAAAAAACCAAGGAATTATTGGTCTTTACTAATGAGATAAAAAAAGAAAATCAACATCTCATAACATCATTAGTTCCAACACAATTAAAAAGGCTTTTATCTGAAAAAGATGGGATTAGTTGGTTAAAGATTTTTGATTTAATTTGGATTGGTGGTGCATCTATACCTAGCGAAACTTCTCTCAAGTGCAGACAAGAAAAAATAAATTTAGCACCCTGTTATGGGTCAACTGAAACTGCTGCCATGGTTACATGCTTAAAACCTAAGGAATTTTTAGCAGGAATTGATAATGTTGGAGAAATACTATGTGATATAAATTTACGAATTAGTAAAAAAGGTTTAATTCAAATCAAATCAGAAAGAATAGGAATTGAACTGCTTGAAACTTCTAAAACTAAAAATTTCATAGATAAAAATGGTTGGTGGGAAAGCGGTGATTTGGGAGAGATCCAGGAATTGAATGAATCTTCTTATTTGAAATTTATTAGCAGAATAGATAATGCTTTTAATTCTGGAGGTGAAATAGTTTTTCCAGAAGTAATTAAATTACGATTAAGTGAATTTATCTCAAATAAAAAAATTCCAATAGAAAATTTTATGATTTCAAATATACCTAATAAAGAATGGGGAAATAAAATTGAAATAATCATCGATTTTAAAAAACAAACTAGTAAAACAGATATTGAATATTCATTAAAAGTATTAAAAAACTTTTCTAAAAATTGGCCAAGACATGAGAGGCCTAAAACTTGGATTATTGGTAGAAATAAATCATATTAAAAAATCTAATTTCATATTTTAAAAATAGTAACTCATGATAATTAACACTGATTTAAATTCCTGTTTAAATTAGAAGCCTCTATCCACCTCTCCAGTTGATCAGGTAATTTAACTTTCAATTTTGAATCAACATCTAAAGAACAATGGATAATTTTCCCTTCAGCGACATTAATTTCATCTTTAAAAAAAAATGTATTTACTTGAAACAAGTGATTGTTAATTTTTTTGGGGAATATCTTAATTGAAAGTAAATCTCCAATCTTTATAGGCGATAAAAAATTAGCTTCGCAATTGACTATGGGAAAAATAATTTGATTCTTATGAGAATGGCATTCAGGAAAAATATCCTGATGAGGGATACCATAAATTTCAATACTTTCCTCCCAACTTTCGTGAGCCCATCTTAAAAGGTTATGAAAATGTATCACTCCAGCAGAGTCACAATCACCAAACCTTACTTTTCTTTTTAAAATCAACCAATTATTAGGTTTCATTAAAAGATTTACCTATCTACGGAACCCATAATGACATCAATTGAGCCAAGTATTGCCATAATGTCTGCAATTTTGGCTCCCTTAAGTATGTGAGGTAATATTTGTAGATTATTTAAATCAGCAGCTCTAATTTTAAATCTCCATGGAGTGACTTCATTATTCCCCTGAATAAAAACTCCTATTTCACCTTTCCCAGATTCTAATCTTGTATATAATTCTCCATTTGGGATCTTAAAAGTTGGTGCAACTTTCTTAGCCACGTATTGATAGTCCATACCAAATATTTCACTTTTTTTATCCTCTGTAGCCATACGTTGAGCTTCTAAATTTTCTGTTGGACCACCAGGAATCATTTCGCAAGCTTGACGAATAATTTTTAATGATTGTCTCATTTCTTCTACTCTTACTCTATATCTGGCATAACAATCCCCTTCTGTTTCTGAAGCAATTTCCCAATCAAAATCGTCATAACATTCATAATTATCAACTTTCCTCAAATCCCAGGAGACTCCAGATGCCCTCAGCATTGGTCCAGAAAGGGACCAATTAATTGCCTGATCTCTTTCTATAGTTCCTAGACCTTCAATTCTTTTTTTGAATATTGGATTATTGGTAATTAATTTTTCATATTCATCAATCTTTGGTGCGAACCAATCACAAAAATCAATGCATTTTTCCAACCATCCATAAGGCAAATCACAAGCCACACCTCCTATTCTAAAAAAATTATTATTTATCAATCTTTGTCCAGTAGCGGCCTCCCAAAGGTCATAAATCATCTCTCTTTCTCTAAAGATATAAAAGAATGGAGTTTGAGCTCCTACATCTGCCAGAAATGGACCTAGCCATAAAAGATGATTTGCAATTCTATTAAGTTCTAACATTAATACTCTTATGTAACTTGCCCTTTTTGGTACAACGATATTTGCTAATCTTTCTGGTGCATTTACTACAATAGCTTCATAAAACATTCCAGCCGCATAATCCATTCTGCTTACATAAGGTACGTACATTACGTTTGTCCTGTTTTCGGCGATCTTTTCCATCCCCCTATGTAAATATCCAATTACGGGCTCACAATCAATGACATTCTCGCCATCAAGCGTTACAACTAGCCTCAACACTCCATGCATAGATGGATGATGAGGTCCAAAGTTGACCACCATCGGTTCTGTTCTAGTCTCTAGTTGAGCCATAGTTAATTTAACCTCTATTTAAATCTTAGTAGAAAGTTATGCAAACTGACCTTTCTGATTCATCTTTATTCAATCATAAGTCAGTGATGACAGATGAAATTTTAGTTTCTGTAGATCAATATCCGTTAATATCAGACAATAAATTAACAGCAATAGATGCAACCCTAGGGGGTGGTGGGCACTCATATCAATTATTAAAAAAATATCCTGATTTAAGAATAATTGGACTAGATCATGATCCATTCGCAAGGAAGTCAGCCTCTAGCAAGCTTAAAGAATTTAAATCGAGGATTGAAATACATCCCTCAAATTTTGCGAACTTTGAGCCAAAAGAAAAAGTTTCTTTTGTCATAGCAGATCTTGGAGTAAATAGTAATCAAATAGATAGCCCAGAAAGAGGATTTAGTTTTCAAAAAGATGGCCCTTTAGATATGCGAATGAATCCTTTACTTGAGATGAATGCAGAAAACTTAATTAAAACCTTAAGTGAAAAAGAACTGGCTGATTTAATTTTTAAATATGGTGATGAAAGATTATCACGAAAGATTTCTAGGAGAATTAAAAAAGATTTGATAGAAAAAGGTAAATATTCGGGTACAAAAGATTTAGCATATTCTATCGCTGGTTGTTTTCCGCCCAAACAAAGATATCGAAAAATTCATCCCGCAACTAGAACTTTCCAAGCACTAAGAATTGCTGTAAATAAAGAAATTGAAGCGTTAGAAAAATTTTTGGAGATTGCTCCAGATTGGCTACTCCCTGGAGGGATAATTTCAATTATTAGCTTTCATTCAATAGAAGATCGGCTAGTGAAAAATTCTTTTAAGCATGATGAAAGATTGAAAAATCTAACAAAAAAACCAATTACACCTATGGAAAAAGAAATTGAAAATAATAAAAGAGCTAGGAGCGCAAAATTAAGAATTGCTCAATTAAAATAGTTAAGATCTCAGCGTAATAATTTAATAGAATCTGTAATTATCTCAATTGATTTTTCTATATCTTCTGTGGTAGTCATTAAACCAATACTTAATCTTAATGAAGCCTGTGCTTCTTTAAAAGATCTTCCTAAAGCGAGTAATACATGCGAAGGCTCACCATTACTACAAGCTGACCCACTAGAACAGATTATTTTAGATTTCAAACTTTTATGCAGTTTTGAACCGTTAACATCAAGTACGGTCAAATTCAAATTATGAGGTAATCTTTCTTTCATTGAACCATTAATTTCTACTCCAGAATTATTATCTAATAATCCCTTCAAAAGTTTATCTCTATGAAAAAGAAATTTCTGAATATTCTTTTTTTGATTTAAAACTGCTATTTCTATTGCTTTAGTAAAACCTACTATCAAAGGTAATGGCAATGTTCCTGATCTTAACCCAAATTCTTGGCCTCCTCCTAAAACCAAAGGCTGCAGCTCTATATCTTTATCTATCAAAAGTATTCCTACACCTTTAGGCCCATATATTTTATGGGAGCTTATTGTTAACATATTTGCTACTGAGTCGAGGCTATCAAACTCCAGACAACCTAGACATTGAGCATAATCAGAATGGAGAATTATATCCCTTGAACTGCATATTTCTGAAATTTCTTTCAAAGGTTGAATAACTCCTATTTCGTTATTTGCCATCATGATACTTACCAAAAATGTATCATCTCTTATACAGCTAACAAATTGTTCTTCTGAAACCAAACCATCTTTTTCTGGACTAATTTCAGTAATATGAAATCCCTCTTTTCTTAATTGATCTAGGGGCTCTAATACAGCTTTATGCTCAGTTTTCAGAGTAATAATATGACCATAATTTTCTGTTTCTTTATAATGTTTCCTTGCAAAACCCAACAAAGCCAAATTATTAGATTCTGTTGCTCCACTGGTAAAAATTACTTTCTTTTTTTTTAGAAATAGATATTCTTGTATTTTTTCCCTTGAGACTTCTAATATGGCACTTGCATTAATGCCTGCTAAATTTGATTTACTTGAGGGATTGGAAAATATTTCACTCCAATAAGGTGCCATAGAATTTACAACATCCTTTAAACAAGGGGTTGAGGATTGATAATCTAGTAGTATGGGAGTTGAAAGCATCATATCTAGTATATAAAATTATCATTAGGCTAAAGAAAATTTAATTCAAAATTAAAAAAATGAATGACACTAATCAAATAAATAATGAAGCAATTAGAAAATCAAAAATTTTGTTAGTAGATGATGAGCCTGGTTTAAGAACAGCTGTAAAAACATTTCTCGAAGACGAAGGATTTGAAATTTTTATTGCGGTTGACGGAGAAGATGGATGGGAAAAAGCTCAAACAATTTTCCCAGATCTTATTATTAGCGATATTATGATGCCGAGATCAAATGGTTATGCTTTGTTAGAAAAAATAAGAGGAGATGAAAAGCTAGGAGGAACTCCAGTTATTTTTCTTACAGCAAAGGGAATGACTTTAGACAGAACCCAAGGATATCTTGCAGGTATTGATGATTATATTGCTAAACCTTTTGATCCAGATGAATTATCTGCAAGAGTTAAAAATGTAATTAGTAGGCAAGAGCGATTACTAAAAGAAGCAGCCCGATTTGCTGATATTGATGTTAGTAAAATGGCAAAACAGATCACTGAAATAAAATCTATGCTTACAGATCAGAATCCACTCAATCAAGAAAATTCTATAGATATTCCAAGTTTTACGCCAAGAGAAGCAAGCGTACTTCAACTTGTAGCAGAAGGCCTGATGAATAAAGAAATTGCCAGACAACTTGAAACCTCTATTAGAAATGTTGAAAAATATGTAAGCAGGCTTTTTATTAAAACAAGTACATCTAGCAGAACCGAATTAGTCCGTTATGCACTTGAAAATCACCTAGTAAAATAATTTATTTAACTTTGTTAAATTCAATTAATTTGGAAAAATAAAATGGAGCTTGATTTAATTTCTTTCGAACTACAATAAATCCTTTTTCATTAGCAGCATTAATAATCCCTTTTTCTCTTAATGTATAAGCCCTAGTAGTTTTACTTGGCCCGGGAAACAACTTTCCAATATTCTTTAAAACTGCCAACATTGGTGTATAAGGAGCAAAACTAACAATTAGCTTCTCCTTACTCAAGTCACATAAATGTCTGACCATTTCTTCAGCGACTGGTTGCGGGTAATGAATAAATACATCTAAACAAATGACAACATCAAATAACCCTCTTAACTGTTCAAGATCACTAGTTAGAAATTTAATTTTTCTTTTACTTAAACCTAATTCATTGATACGTTTCTTTGTTTCTTTAATCATTTCAGAAGATATATCACTAACCTGCAAATCTTTAATACCAAGTTTTAGTAAAGGAATTGCTAAACTTCCAACACCGCAACCAGCATCACAAAAAGTCTTACTTGTTAATTCAGAATAATTTTTTACGTATGAAACGACATCATCGACAGTTTTTTGATGACCTTTTCTAATATTTTTCTGTACTGTATTTATTTCTTCTGATTTACTATAGATTTTTCTCCATCGATCAAAACCAGTACCATTGAAATACTCCCTAACTTCACTTTTTTCAAGATTTTTATTTGACGTCATAACAATTCATACAAAATTAGTCTTTTTAATACTAACTAACTAGCGCACAAGTAATTGCACGTCATTATAAGAAAAGAATTGATTTGTTATTTTGTCAGACTTGAATTCCAGCAATATTTATAAAATTGCTGTAGTAATGGGAAGTGATTCAGATCTAAAAACTTTGAAACCTGCAGTAGATATATTGAACGAATTTGGAATAGAAACTGATGTTTGTATACTTTCTGCACATCGAACCCCAATGGAAATGATGGAATATGCAAAAAAAGCAGAATCAAAAAATATAAAAGTTATTATCGCAGGGGCTGGTGGAGCTGCTCACCTGCCTGGCATGCTAGCTTCACTCACATGTATCCCGATCATCGGCGTACCAGTAGAAAGTAAAACTTTAAAAGGAATTGACTCCCTACTATCAATTGTTCAAATGCCTGCAGGGATTCCCGTAGCAACAGTAGCAATAAACGGTGCGAAAAATGCTGGTTTATTAGCAATTCAAATCCTTAGTTTATTTGATAAAGATTTAGGATTAAAAATGAAAAGCTTTAGAGAAAAACTCCATAAACAAGTTAGAACTAAAAATAGTAAATTATCTTCTCTAGGAACTGATAATTTTCTGAAAACTGACTAAATAGTTTCAAATAAATTAAATTCTTTCAAGTAAATTCTGTTCTCTAAGGTAATTAATGACTTTTTCAACAGAATCATTTAAACCTAAGGAACCTGTATCAACAACTATTTCTGGATTTGCAGGTGCCTCATATGGACTAGATATCCCGGTAAATTCTTTAATTTCTCCTAAACGTGCCTTTTTATATAAACCTTTAGTATCTCTACGCTCACATACTTCAATATCTGCAGCGCAATATACTTCAATAAAATCCTTTGATCCAATAATTTTTCTAACCTTATTTCTATCACTAATGAAAGGGGAGACAAATGCTGTAATAGTTATGATTCCCGCATTCATAAATAAATTAGCTACTTCTCCAATTCTTCTTATGTTTTCTTCCCTATCTTCATCAGAAAATCCAAGATCCTTGCATAAACCATGTCTAATATTATCTCCGTCTAATACAAAAGTTGAAAAACTATCCAAGTGTAAAACCTCATTTACAGCATTGGCTAAGGTGCTTTTCCCAGACCCTGATAAACCTGTAAACCAAATTACCATTCCTTTATGACCTCTCATTTTTTCTAACTTATTTCTATCAATAGTTAAATTGTGCCATTTTATATTTCTTTCTGAATTTTTTGGATTTAGTTCCGTCATCTTTTTATGTTTCTAAAAGTAGAAATCTATTTTAACTCTTGACTAATAAATTTTGAAATCCTTCTTTGCGAAGAAACTCGATAGATTTGTTTACCATATCTCCTTGCAATTGAATATCTTCACCTATTACAGTTCCTCCAGTACCACAAAAAACTTTCATTTTTTTTAGTAATTGCTTTACTTCTGTTTTATTTCTAATAGCTAAACCTTTTATTAAAGTAATAGTTTTTCCTTTTTTACCCTTTTTTTGTTTTGAGATATTTATTTTTGATATTTCTTTTAAATTCTCTTCTTTAGGTATTTCTTCATAAATATTTTCTTGGTTATCAAATTCAATCCAATTTTTTTTTCCCATTATTTTTTATATAATCTATAGTTAGTTCATACTTATACTATAAAAAATTGGTAAGTACAATTTCTCGTCAGAATCAAAATAATAATGATGATTTAAATCAACCTTCTAAAGAAGGAAGATTTGGAAAATATGGAGGTCAGTATGTTCCTGAAACACTAATGCCAGCTCTTTTTGAACTGGAAGAAGCAGCATCTGATGCATGGAAAGATAAACAATTTATTAATGAATTAAATCATTTGTTGAAAACTTATGTAGGAAGAGAGACTCCACTGTATGAAGCTAAAAGACTTACAGAACATTACCAAACAAAAACCTCTACTAGCAGGATTTGGCTCAAAAGAGAAGACCTGAACCATACTGGTGCTCACAAAATCAATAATGCATTAGGGCAAGCTTTATTAGCGATAAGAATGGGTAAACAAAGAATAATTGCAGAAACAGGTGCTGGTCAACACGGAGTTGCTACTGCCACTGTATGCGCGAGATTTGGCTTGCAATGTATTATTTACATGGGAGCAGAAGACATCAAAAGACAATCATTAAACGTCTTTAGGATGAAACTTTTAGGCGCAGAAGTTAAAGTTGTCACTTCAGGTACTGCAACTCTCAAAGATGCAACTAGCGAAGCTATAAGGGATTGGGTATCTAATGTAGAAACAACACACTATATTTTAGGTTCAGTTGCAGGACCACACCCATTCCCAATGATTGTTAGAGATTTTCATGCAGTTATAGGAGAAGAAGCTAAAAAACAATGTCTAGAATCATTTGGATCATTACCTGATATTTTGCTTGCTTGTGTAGGTGGAGGATCAAATGCAATGGGTCTTTTTCATCCTTTTGTGAAAGACAAATCAGTTCGACTCATTGGAGTTGAAGCGGCAGGAAGCGGAGTCAATACAGAAAAACATGCCGCGACTATTACTAAAGGATCCCTAGGAATTCTTCATGGATCAATGAGTCTTCTTTTACAAGATAAGGATGGTCAAGTACAAGAGGCACATTCTATAAGTGCCGGTCTTGATTATCCTGGAGTAGGTCCTGAACATAGTTATTTAAAAGATATAGGAAGAGCAGAATATGGCTCTGTTACTGATGCGGAGGCTTTAGAAGCTTTAAAACTAGTTAGTGAACTTGAAGGGATTATCCCTGCACTCGAAACAGCTCATGCCTTTGCTTGGTTAGAAAAATTATGTCCTACCTTAGATAAAGATACAGAAATAGTAATAAATTGTTCTGGTAGAGGAGATAAGGATGTTAATACTGTCGCATCATCTTTAGATATTAAGTAATTAATATCTAGGAATTGTTTGATCAATATACTTACTCCATCCATCTATACCTTCTTCAAGATTCCAAATCTCATTTACGAGATCATTATCTAATGACCATTGTGCAAAATTATAACTTCGTATACCTGCATGACAAAGAACGACAAACTTTTTATCCTTTGCATTGCTAATTTTTGTTTTTACGTACTCAGCCGTAACTTTACTCATTGGTAAATGTAAGAATTCTTTAGGAAAAGTAGCTATCTTTATTTCTAAGTCCTCCCTAACATCAATAATAATAGGGTTTTGATCTTCAGAATTAAACCATTTATTAAGATCAAAAGCATTTATAGTTTTCGGAAAATTGCCCAATTTTTAGAATTAGCGATTTATTATTTACAATTTAATAAGTAAAGTTGCAAGTATATGTTTATTGTTAAAAATAAAAATAAAAATGAATATTAAATTATTAATCTTAAGCATTATAATTTTTTTATACTTTGTTTTAGGATTTGAAGAAATATCTTATAGTTTAAATAAAGTTAACCCAGTTGATATTTCAGAACTACAAATTTTAAAGTACCTTCCTACAGATAACAAAATATTTTTAATTTCGAATTCTAAAAGTTCAAAGATCATCAATGATATCAAAAAAAAATATGAAGCAAAGGATCAGAACAAGCTTAATTTGATGAAAGATAGTATTTTGGCTTATCTAGGTATAGATTTAGGTTCCAACAAATTAGAAGATATTTATAATGATGAACTTACAATTACCACCTATGAAAATGAAAAAAAGGATATAGACGATATTTTAATTATATTTAAAATCAAAGAAAAAAAAGATATCGACGATATTCTAAATCTTACTAATAAAGTTGATGAGCCTGATAAATTGATTAAAATATCTAGAGAAAATAAATTAAATTATTTAAAATATATTTATCGTACTAATGATGGTTATATACTTACTTCATCTAATAAAAAATTAATTATTGATGCCTTACAAACAAAAAATATTACTAAAAAAATAGGAACAAATTATATTAAATTAAAAGAACTATTAAAAAATTTTAAAAATGAAAATAATGTCTTAATAACTAAAGACTTTAAAGTAAATCAACTATTAAATGATGAAGATTATTCTCTAATTAAAGATAATTATTTAGCAACAATATTTGAATCTAAAGATAAAAAATATATTTTAAAATCGTATTTATTAAATAATAAAAAAAATTTAGATATTATGTCTTATAAAAAAATAGTTAAAGAGGATACAATTAATAGCAAAAAATATCAAATATCAATTTATAATGATTTACTAAATACATATGATTTTCTTGATAATATTCAAGTAAATAGTTTTGAAAAAGCTTTTTTTAAAGAATTAAATGATAAATTAAAACAAAATATACTATTTCTAATCTCTGATAAAAATTGGATTATAATATATGATAATAGTAATTTATCTATCGAAAATATAAGATTATTAAAAGATTTTAATAAATATAGTTTAGAAAAAAATAATAATATTTTTACAATATATTCAAAAAATATACTTAAACAAGAGAAAGATATTATAAAGCAATCAAATTACAAAAATATATTTTCAGCTCAATCTGATAATTTAACCTTTATTAGTAATAGTTTAATAAAAGAAGAAGATATAGAATTAATATCAAAGGAATTCACTAACAATAAAGGAGATAGTTATGGAAAATACTTTTTAAATAAAAAAATTAATCTTAAAAATACACATTATATACAACCTAAAGAAGTTGCTTATATAGAAAACATTAATTTCTTTTTTAAAAATATAATTAACGTATCTATTAAAGAATTTAAATCAGTAATAAAACAATCTATTCCAGAAACAACACCTATTTACTATGCAGAAACCAATCTGAAAATATTTTAATAATCAAATTTGATTGATATCTTGTGGTTAACTAAAAATTATTTGACTATCTTATACCTATAAACAATTTATTTTGAAGTAAAAAATTGGACACTAACAAACTAATTTTAAAACCAGGATTAGAAGGTGTCCCAGTAACTAATTCAGCGATATGTGATATTGACGGTCAAAAAGGGAAATTATTATACAGAGGCTACTCAATTGAAGAATTAGCTCAAAAAAGTAGTTTTTTAGAAACTGCTTTTTTATTAATTTGGGGAGAATTACCAACAGCAACAGAACTAAGAGATTTTGAACAAGAAGTTCAAATGCATCGCAGATTAAGTTTCAGAGTTAGAGATATGATGAAATGTTTTCCTGCTACAGGACATCCTATGGATGCCCTGCAATCTAGTGCTGCATCTCTAGGTCTTTTTTATTCCAGGAGAGCAATTGATGATCCAAAATATATATACAACGCTGTGATTAGACTTATCGCCAAAATACCCACCATGATTGCAGCATTTCAACTGATTAGAAAAGGACAAGATCCTATTCAACCTAGAGATGACTTGTCATACTCGTCAAATTTTCTTTATATGTTGACTGAGAAAGAACAAGATCCAATAGCTGCGAAAGTTTTTGATAGATGCTTAATACTACATGCAGAGCATAGTTTAAATGCAAGTACATTTAGCGCGAGAGTTACTGCTAGCACTCTTACAGACCCATATGCCGTAATTGCTTCTGCAGTGGGAACGTTAGCTGGTCCTCTCCATGGAGGAGCAAATGAAGATGTGATTGCCATGTTGGAAGATATTAAAACTCCTGAAAAAGCTAGCTATTTTTTAGAGGATGCGATCAAAAATAAAAGTAAAATAATGGGTTTCGGTCATAGAGAATACAAAGTCAAAGATCCTAGAGCAAATATTCTTCAAAAATTAGCTGAAGAGCTTTTTATTAGATTTGGTAATGATGAGATGTATGAAGTTGCAAAAAAATTAGAGTTAGAAGCAATCCCAAGGCTAGGACCAAAAGGAATCTTTCCTAATGTTGATTTCTATTCTGGACTTGTTTATAGAAAACTTGGTATTCCTAGAGACTTGTTTACTCCTATTTTTGCAATATCCAGAGTCGCAGGTTGGTTAGCACATTGGAGGGAACAACTAGGAGCAAACAGAATTTTTAGACCGTCTCAAATTTATACTGGTTCGGCTCCAAGGGAATGGATTAATTTAGAAAATAGAAAATAATATTTTCAGCTTTCCATAAAATACACACATATCGTTTACGGCGAGTTAATCTATAGAATAAATAACAATAAAATTTTGAACTCCGGATTAGATCTCGAATATAGTTTCAGCGAAATTTTAAAGGGTTTTGGGCTATCTAGTGAACTTGCTCATATTATTTGGCTTCCACTGCCAATGTTATTAGTTTTAGTATCTGCAGTGATTGGAGTATTAGTCACAGTTTGGTTAGAAAGAAAGATATCTGCAGCAGCTCAACAAAGAATAGGTCCTGAATATGCTGGGGCTTTAGGAGTACTTCAACCAATCGCAGACGGTCTTAAATTACTTGTAAAAGAAGATATTATTCCTGCAAAAGCAGATTCGGTTCTTTTTACTGCAGGACCAATATTAGTATTAGTACCGGTTATCCTTTCGTGGTTAATTGTTCCTTTTGGTCAAAACTTACTTATTAGTAATGTTGGAATAGGAATATTTCTTTGGATTTCTCTGAGTAGTATTCAACCCATCGGTCTTCTTATGAGTGGTTATGCTTCAAATAATAAATACTCACTTTTAGGGGGTTTAAGGGCCGCTGCTCAATCTATAAGTTACGAAATACCTCTAGCTTTATCTGTATTAGCTGTCGTATTAATGACAAATTCTCTTAGTACGATTGATATTGTTAATCAGCAGAGCGGGTCTGGCATATTAAGTTGGAATATTTGGCGTCAACCTATTGGATTCATAATTTTTTGGATATGTGCTCTTGCCGAATGTGAAAGGCTTCCATTTGACTTGCCAGAAGCTGAAGAGGAATTAGTAGCAGGTTATCAAACTGAATATGCTGGAATGAAATTCGCCTTATTTTACTTAGGCAGCTATATAAACTTAATCCTATCTGCATTACTAGTATCCATACTTTATTTGGGAGGATGGGGTTTTCCTATTCCTGTTGAGTTAATTGCAAAAGCTCTTAATCTTCCGATTAATGCTCCTGTGATCCAAGTTTTTACAGCTTCCATCGGAATTGTAATGACTGTTCTTAAAGCATATCTCTTGGTTTTCATAGCTATATTATTGCGCTGGACAACACCAAGAGTAAGAATAGATCAACTACTTGATCTAGGATGGAAGTTTCTTTTGCCTATATCTCTTGCTAATCTCCTTTTAACCGCAGGGTTAAAACTAGTTTTCCCTCAATTTTTTGGTGGATAAAATTTAAGTTTATTTACTTGAACTTTAAATTAATCCATTAGAATAAAGCCATTAAAGACAACTCTTTAAAATGAACGATTTTCTTCAAAAAGTAAATAGCTATATTAAAGAGGCTTTTAGTGCCGGTAAATATCTATATGATGGTCTTTCTGTTACTTTTGATCATCTCCGTAGAAGACCAGTAACCGTACAATATCCTTATGAAAAGTTAATACCTTCTGAGAGATATAGGGGAAGAATTCATTATGAATTTGATAAATGTATAGCCTGTGAAGTTTGTGTACGAGTTTGTCCAATCAATCTGCCAGTGGTTGACTGGGTTATGAATAAAGAAACAAAAAAAAAGGAACTCAGAAACTACTCTATAGACTTTGGAGTTTGCATTTTTTGCGGAAATTGTGTTGAATACTGTCCAACCAATTGCTTATCTATGACTGAAGAATATGAATTAGCTACATTCGATAGACATAATTTAAATTTCGACAATATTGCACTAGGCAGACTACCTACAAACGTTACAACCGATCCATCCGTAAAACCTCTTAGAGAACTTGCATATTTACCTAAAGGAGTTATGGATCCTCATGAAGTCTCAGCTTCTGACATTAGAGTTGGTAAACTACCTGAAGAAGTTTATGA
>QCTB01000004.1 GCA_003209055.1 Prochlorococcus sp. AG-670-O13 | reverse complement strand
TGCAACTGCTGGACCCACTCCGTATTCTGAACCAACTAGACTCATTCCACTAATTCCTCCTGGCGCTGCACCAAGAATGGTAGTAATTATATCGACCTTAAGTAATCTACTTGTCCATAATCCTACTACTAAGCCAGTGATCACAAGTGTAAAGGTTATTAGAATTGCTGGTTTCCATAAAGTTTGCAATTCCACTAAAGAGTCTCTTGTTAAGCTAGTACCAATTACAGTCCCAATTCCAATTTCTAATAAAGTTCTTGTACCATTGGGCCATTCTGCAGTTTCAATTTTTCCACTAATGCTTAAAAGACTTGCTCCTATTAAAGCCCCAGCCAAAGGAGCAGCCGGGATACCTGTTTTAAGAGCTAGTGCTCCAAAAGTAGCACCTGCAATTAAATAATAGATTAAATTTATATTAGACATTGAAATAATTTTGCTATTTGAAAATAATAGTAGAAAAAATTTTTTTAGATTTGTTTATATGTTGTTATTTACTCTTAAATTATCTATGAAATTTAATGCATTTTATTGTGAGATAAATTATAAAGCCTAGTTTTAATCTTATAAAATTTAATTTTTTAAAATTAAGTTTGATTTTTCAACGTAAAAGGCCCTTGAGTTGGCATAATATAAGTAATACGTTATTTGTTATGGCTTCACAAATTTCTTACAGAGGTAATAAAAACCCAATTAAAAAGAGATTATCTTTTTTTGAAGGTGGGCATCAATTAGAAAAATTAGAATTTGCTCTCGCTGTTGCTCAAACACAGGGAGATGAAGAAAAATCGCTAGCTCTAAGAAAGAAAATAGTAGAATTGGGTGGAAATGTTGAAGAACCAGGCACCTAAATTAAGCTTTTTTTTAAATGGTACGAAGTTACTTTTAGAGCCTCTCCTAGTTGTTCTGTAGTGATTTTATTTTCTTCGACTAAAGTATTTCCAATAGCTGCAATAACTGAAATTATATCTCTATCATTTACATAACCTAGGTGACCAACTCTGAATATTTTTCCTTTTAAGTTATCTTGACCACCAGCTAACAAAATATCATATTTATTTTTTATTGTTTTTCTAAACTGTTCTGCATTTATATCTTCAATTTGTATTGCAGTCACTGAAGGACTTAAATGCTCTTCATCAGCAAATAATTTTAGATTAAGATTTTTTGCAGCTTCACTTACTGCTAATTTATGTCTTTCATGCCTTTTAAAAATTGAATCCAGACCTTCATCTTTCATCATTTTTAAAGATTCATCTAATGCAAAAACTAAATTAACTGCTGGAGTATAAGGATTACTATTACTTGAAAGACTTTTTTTATATGATTTTAGGTTTAAATAAAACTTAGGCAAATTTGATTTTTCTGAAGCTTGCCATGCTTTTTCACTCATAGATACAAAGCTTAATCCTGGAGGTATCATGTACCCTTTTTGAGAACCTGAAGCAACAATATCTAGCTCCCATTCATCTACAGGAACATTACAAGCTCCAATACTTGTTACGCAATCAATAATTGATAACGCTTTTTTATGATTACGAATATGAGAACTTATCTCTTTTAAATCATTAATTACCCCTGTTGAAGTTTCAGAATGTGTGAGAATAACTGCTTTTATTTCTTTTTTATGGTCTTCTTCCAAAATTGTTTTGAATTCAGCTGGATCAAGGGGTTTGCCCCACTCCGTATTAATCTGAATTACTTCGAGTCCAAATTCTTTTGCAACTTTTACCCATCTTTGACCAAATTTTCCATTCTCACCACAAATAACTTTGTCTCCTTTACTTAATGTACTGATTATTCCTGCCTCCATAGCAGCAGTTCCACTACCTGTAATTGTTAAAACATCATTTTTTGTTTGATGTAACCACTGTAAATTTTTGGTGGTGATCTCTACAAGATCTTGAAAATCTTTACTTCTATGTCCTATGGGATGTCTTCCTAACGCTTCTAAAACTTTTTCAGGAACTGGTGTTGGACCAGGTATCATCAATGATAATTTTTGTTGTATGGCCACTTTTTAATTTATAGGTCATTCTAAGATTAGTAGTCATTAAATATTTTTCAATTACTTGATTTGAAAAAAGGATTTTCTTTACCTTTATGGGTTACTGGAGCTGCTAAGTCAGCAGTAAAAAAATTAATAGGTTTACCGTTTGAAGATCATGAATTAATTAAAATTCCTAAAGAAAAAAATTTAATAAAAATTAAGGTTCATTCATCTGGACTTATTAATGAAGAGTCTAATGCTCTTGGAATTTCTTTTGTAGACTCAGGCTTGCATCTTGATTTAACACAAAATTTAGAAATATGGACTATAGCTGCTTTAGAACAAACCAATACTGCAAGTATTAGGTCATCAGATTTAATAAATATTATTCCAGGATATGGTGTTGGCATTGATAAAAAAACATCAGAGATTTGTATTTCTAATTTTGCCAAAGAAGTCTTAGTTGAAAATTTACTAGATATTATTCCTGAAGGATACAAGCTAAATTTGGAAATTATATTACCAAATGGAAAATTTTTGGCCGAAAGAACTAGTAATCAATCATTTGGAATTGTAGAAGGATTATCTATTATAGGTACTAGTGCTGAAACGTATTCAAGTGCTTCACCTGATCAATTAAAAAATGCAAAAGCTCAATTAGAGAGAATTATTTCTAATGAAGTCCATGAAAAAATTATTTTTGTTATTGGTGAAAATGGCTTAGATCTAGCAAAAAGTTCTAATACAGATTTTCCCATAATTAAAGTTGGAAATTGGATAGGACCATTATTAGTTGATGCTGCAATAAAAAAAATTAAAACAGTAATTCTTTTTGGATATCACGGCAAATTAATTAAACTGGCAGGAGGAATTTTTCATACTCATAATCATTTAGCTGATGCTAGGATTGAAATTCTTGTTTATTTGGCTGTAATAGAAAAAGTTCCGATAGAGATTATTAACAAAATTTCTCTATTAAAAACCGTTGAAGATGCTTTATTGCTTCTTGAAAGCTTCAATTTATCGTTGGCTGATAAATTATGGAATAAGTTGTCGAATACTGTTGAAAATCGCTCTGTAGAATACGTCAATAGATATACAAAAACAGATATGCAAGTTGCAGCAATTATTTTTGATAGGCAAAGAAAGATACGTTGGTCTGGTAATAATGGTAAAGACTATATTTCTACTTTTAAAGGTTTCTAATTTTAAGTGGTTTATGTTTTTGCAAATAAATTGAGGTAACTTTTATACATGGTTAAAAAATTGCTAAAAAAAGTCAGAGATCCTTCAATATTAATATTAGATTTCGGGTCTCAATATTCAGAATTGATTGCAAGAAGGATAAGAGAAGCAAATGTATTTTCTCTTGTAGTAAGTAACTTTATTTCTATAAAAGAGATTCAGGATATCAAACCTCAAGGAATTATTTTAAGTGGAGGCCCAAATTCTGTGTATGAAGATAATGCACCTAAATGTGATCCTAAGATTTTTAATTTAGATATTCCAGTGTTGGGTATATGTTATGGAATGCAATTAATGGTAAAAGAGTTAGGTGGTAATGTTACTACCGCGATTAACAAAGCAGAATATGGCAGAGCACCAATAAATATTGATTGCGAAAGTGATTTACTTTCTAATGTCAAAGATAAATCAATTATGTGGATGAGTCATGGAGATTCTATAAATAATTTACCTAATGGTTTCATTAAAATTGCCCATACAGAAAATACTCTCCATGCTGCAATATCAAATCGAGAAAAGAAATTATTTGGTGTGCAATTTCATCCAGAAGTTATTCATTCAGAATTTGGAATGAGGGTAATTAAAAATTTTGTTTATTCAATTTCTAAATGTAAAGCAGATTGGACTACTGAAACTTTTCTAGACGAGACAATTCCAAGAATTAAAGAACAAGTTGGCGATAAAAAAGTTTTACTTGCTTTGTCTGGTGGAGTAGATTCATCAACCCTTGCTTTTCTTCTGAATAAAGCAATTGGTAAACAGCTTACATGTATGTTTATAGATCAGGGTTTTATGAGAAAAGGTGAACCTGAATTTCTAATGAATTTTTTTGATAAAAAATTTCATATAAAAGTTGAATATATCAATGCTAGAGATAGATTTATCAAAAAATTGAAAGGAGTAACTGATCCAGAAGAAAAACGCAAGATAATCGGTGAGGAATTTATTAGAGTTTTTGAAGAGGAGAGTAATCGACTAGGTCCTTTTCAATATTTGGCTCAAGGCACTCTCTACCCAGACGTTATTGAAAGTGCTGGAACTAATTTAGATCCGAAGACTGGTGAGCGAATTGCGGTAAAAATAAAAAGTCATCACAATGTAGGCGGTTTGCCAAAAGATTTACAATTTAAATTAGTTGAACCATTAAGAAAACTTTTTAAAGATGAAGTTAGGAAACTTGGAAAGGCTCTTGGATTGCCAGATGAAATTATTAAAAGACATCCATTTCCAGGTCCAGGCTTATCAATAAGAATTTTGGGTGAAGTTTCTAATGAAAAATTAAACTGTTTGAGAGATGCAGATTGGATAGTAAGAGATGAAATAAAGAAAGCAGGTCTTTACAATGATATATGGCAAGCATTTGCAGTTCTTCTTCCTGTAAAGACAGTAGGGGTGATGGGGGATAAAAGAACTTATGCTTGGCCGATAGTTTTGCGTTGTGTATCGAGCGAAGATGGGATGACAGCAGATTGGTCAAGAATTCCTTATGAAACCTTAGAAAGAATTTCTAATAGAATAGTTAATGAAGTAGCCCAGGTAAATAGAGTTGTTTTCGATATTACTAGTAAGCCCCCTGGAACAATTGAGTGGGAATAAGTTATAGGGTCAAAGTGTAGTCATATCCTCATTCTTGCGGTTTGTTGCGAGTTTGTTGTGGTAAAATTATAAAGACAAGATGACAATATAACTACGATTTCATTGCGTATGTTTGTTGCCAGTTTATTGCAAAATATTTTTTCTTTCTTTATGAAGAAATCAAACACTATTAAATTTCTTCTTAAGAGTTATTTATTTTCTTAAGGTTTTGTTTATTAAATTTCGAAAACATTTTTGTAGATTTTTAATACCAGTTAGTTTTTTAACGTATCCACTTTTTTTCTTTATCTCTTCAGAAACAGTTAATGCTGAAGTAATTAAATATAAGTGTGAATTGCAAACATATATACTTGAATCTAATGACAACAATTGGGAATACCTACAAAATAGATACTGGGATTTAAATGTAGATGAATTTAATAAGTCATTAATTCAAAAATATACTCTAAATTTTAAAGACAAAAAATTATCAATACAAAATTACTTCAAAATTATTAGTCTGAAAAAGGATAGTCTAGTTGCTATAGAAGAAGATATGAGAACTGTTGAAGGAGGACCTCAAGTTTCAACAATAACATTTAAAAAAATAGAGAATTCAAAGGATATAATGTATATGACTTATACAAATCATATGCAAAATAATGGATATGATTTTACTGTCCATTACGGTCCGTGCTATCGAAATTAATAATTGATTTTTTCAAAATTAAATCAATAAGTACCATTCAAAAGTATAAAAAATTATGGGTTTAACTTTGTTGCAGGTTTGTTGCGAAACTTGTGACTTTAAAAATATCAATCATACCAACCATAGTGAAGGGGTCTTTTGGGGTAGAACTACTGAGTGGGAATAAATTGCTTTTAAAAACCTAGTTATAACTTCAATTTATTGGTTTATCACACACAATCTCAAATCCTAAATACCTGATACCAAGGGTTTTCAGATGTCAGTTTGTTACGGGTTTGTCACGAACACTTTTGCTTCTCACTTAAGAGAAATCGTATAATGTCTGTTTTTTCTAAAGTTGGTATATTGATAAAAAGTATTTTTTAGATGAAAAAACGAACTGCTTTTATTGGTTCAATATTATCTTTAATACCATTAAGTCAACCATTATTAATTAAAACTGGTGTAGTTTTATCTACAACAGGATTGATACTTTCTGTTCCTGAAAAAGTAAGCGCTAGAAATTCTGATTATTATTTTGATCGTGCTTATCAAAAAGCAGAAAATGGAGATCATATTGGCGCAATTGCAGATTATACAAAAGCAATAAAAATTGACCCAAAAGATGATTATTCATATCATAATCGTGGCGTTTCAAGGGAGTTTTTGGGTAAATGCTATGAGGCAATTTCAGATTATATAAAAGCAATAGAAATAAAAGCAGATAGACCTACTTCTTACCATGGAATAGGGTATTGCAAATCTGAATTAGGCGATTATGAGGGAGCAAAAATTGCTTTTTCGAAAGCAATAGAACTTGATCCAAAATATGCCTCTGCATATAATAATTTAGGTGATACAAAATCTTATTTAAAAGATTACTACGGAGCAATTTCTGATTTCACAAGAGCGATAGAACTTGATCCACAATATACAGATGCATATTTCAATCGTGCATTTGTAAAAGATAAATTAAAAGATTATTACGGAGCAATTTCTGATTATACAAAAGTGATAGAAATTGACCCAAAAGATAAAAGTGCGTATAAAAATCGTGGGATTGCTAAGGAAGAGATTGGGGATTTAAAAGGTGCTTGTGATGATTGGGGAAAAGCGTCTTCTTTGGGAGATAAAGATTCTGCCAAATGGGTAAGAGATGAATGTTAGATATCAATACTAATTCTCTACAATTAGTTCATCTAATTACAGAGGAAAGTATAAAGAATGGAAGTCTTCGGTTTGTTACAGGTTTGTCACGAGAATTACCCTTTTGAAGTCAATGATACCAATAACTTTGATGCATCAAAATTGTGTGGAACCATTGAGTGGGAATAAACGGATTTTAAGAACCCAGTTATAACTTCAATTAATCGGTTTTAAGTGAGTTTTACGCAACACCTTTTCGCTGTCTCCTAAGAGAAATCGTGTAATGCCTGTTTTCTCTAAAGTTGATATATTGATTAAAAGTAAATTTGATATGAAAAAACGAACTGCTTTTATTGGTGCAATATTATCTCTAATTCCATTAGGGCAACCATTAATTATTAAAACTGGTTTATTTTTATCTACAACAGGATTAATGCTCGCAGTTTCTGAAAATGTATATGCAAGAAATTCTGCTTTTTTTTATAATCGTGGTTCTGATAAAGCAGAGAAAGGTGATCATAATGGAGCGATTTCTGACTTTACAAGAGCAATAGAAATTGATCCACAAAACGATGATGCTTTTTATAATCGTGGACACGCAAAAGATGAACTTAAAGATTATAAAGGATCTATTCTTGACTATTCAAAAGCGATAGAAATCAATCCTCAATATGCAGATGCATATAACAATCGTGGATACGCAAAAGATGAACTTAAAGATTATTATGGAGCAATATCTGACTATACAAAAGCGATAGAAATCAATCCTCAATATGCAAATGCATTTAAGAATAGGAGTATTTCAAAGGAGAATATTGGAGATATTAAAGGTGCTTGTGAAGATGCGAAAAAAGCAGTTTCTTTGGGTGATACAGCATCTGATAATGAAAATTGGATTAAGGATAATTGTTGATTAGAAGTTTTAAAAAAAATGTATTCTCTACAATTATTTCATCTAATTACAGGGAAAAGTACAAAGAATGGAGTTAAGCGGTTTTACGTGGGTTTTACGCAGCACCTTTCCGCTGTCTCTTAAGAGAAATAGGATAAAGTCTATTTGCTCTATTGTTGGTATATTAATTAAAAGTGAATTTTGAGATGAAAAAAAGGACTGCTTTTATTGGTGCAATATTATCTATAATTCCATTAGGGCAACCATTAATTATTAAAACTGGAGTTTCTTTATCAACCATTGGAATAATAATTTTTTATCCTAAACAAGTAAATGCTCAAGTAAAAATATATTTTAAAAGTGCTTTTGAGAAAGCGAAAGCAGGAGATCACTACGGAGCAATATCTGATTATTCAAAAGTTATTGAAACAGATTCTAGAAATCAATCTGCGTTTTATAATCGAGGGTTGTCAAAAAATGCGATAGGAGATTATTCAGGTTCAATATCAGATCATACTAAGGCAATAGAAATTAATCCAAAAAAAGTTAATGCCTATATCGCTAGAGGAAATAGTCATGCTTCCTTAAATGAAAATTATGCTGCGATATCTGATTATAATAAAGCAATAGAAATGGATCCAAAAAATAAAGGTGCATACTACAATCGTGGGTCTGCTAAAACTGACTTGAAAGATTATTATGGTGCGATATCTGATTTCAATAGAGCAATAGAAATTGATTCTAAATACGTAAGTGCTTATTACAATCGTGGAATAGCAAAATTTGAATTAAAAGATTATTATGGTTCAATATCTGACTACAGTAATGCTATTAAAAACGATCCTAAACATAGTAACTCTTACTTTAATAGAAGTCTCTCAAAAGAAAAAATTAATGATTTAAATGGTGCTTGTTTGGATGCCAAAATGTATAATTCTTTAGGTAATGATAATCCTGAAAATAAAGACTGGATTAATAATAATTGTAAATAATACTAATTAAATACATTTTTTTGATATCTAATTTATGCCTTTTTTCTATAAATTATTAAAAAAAAATTATTTGAAAAAAAGTATTGCCTTAAGTGCGATTATTTTTTCGCCAATTTTGTTTGGAAAAATTGAATCCATTCCAATTAGTAGTAGTAATTTAAAAGAAAGAGAACAAGCAAAAGAATTTTATCAAAATTCCTCTTTAGCAAGATCTGCTGCTGTAGAAATAATTATTCCATCTGCATCAGGATCTGGTGTAATTATTGAAAAAAATGGTAGAGAATATACTATTTTGACTGCTTGGCACTTATTTGAAGATATTGATTTAGAACTCCCCTTTAATATTCGTACTGCGGATTATAATTTTCATGAAGTTAATATCGAGACTATAAAACAAATTCAAAACTTAGATATGGCAATATTTACTTTTGAAACTGATAAAGAGTATGAAACTGTCAATTTTTCAAACTTATCAATGCTGAAAAAAGGTGCTGTATTATTTTCTTCTGGTTTTGCGGATAGTAATTTTTATTTTCAAAAAGGAGAAGTTATCGCAATGTCAAAGGTAAAAGTAAAGGATGGAAATCAATTAGTTTACACAAGTAAAGTTGTGCCAGGTATGAGTGGTGGTGGAATTTTTGATAATTATGGGCAATTAGTTGGAATTAATACTATGTCTACGTCTAACTCTTTTCAAGATAAATCTTCGTCGTATTCTATTGGGGTACCAAATTCACATTTTATTAATTTTAAAAATGGAACTTCTTTTGATTATTCTAAAGAATTGATAACTATTGAAGATCATTTAGTTAAGGCAACCGAATTAAATAACGAGAAAGGTAATTCAAAATTGATCATTGATCTTTTGGACAGAAAACCTAAATTTTTTGAAAATGAATCACAAAGTGCTTCTAGTTGGTATTTATACCATAGATTATGCTTAGCAAAAAAAGATCTAAATGATAATATCTCTGCATTAGAGAATTGTTTAAAGGCAATTCAAATCAAACCTCTTGATTCTTCTGCACTTTTTACTTATGGAAATATACAATCTAAAATGAACGATCATTATGGTGCAATTAGCACTTACAATAAGTATTTAAAAGTTGCCCCAAACGACTATTACTTTCTCGTTCATAGAGCAATATCTAAAAGAAAGCTTGGAGACTACGAAGGAGGGCTCTTTGATTTAAACAAGGCAATAGAAATAGATCCTGATAAAGAAGAAGCATATTTTAGTCGTGCTTTATTAAAGGATGAGTTAAAGGATTATTACGGAGCAATCTCTGACTATAATAAATCAATTTTAATTAATGCTGAACAAGGTTTGAGTTTCCTTAATAGAAGTATTTTAAAAGAAAAAATTAATGATTTAGACGGTGCGTGTTTTGATGCAAAAAAAGCAGTATCTTTGGGTGAAGAAAGTTCTGAGAATAAAAGTTGGATAAAGGAAAATTGTTAATTTAGAAACCTGATGAGAATAAAAATGTATTCTCTACAATTAGTGCATATATTTACAACTACAAGTATCAAGAATGGAGTTAATCGGTTTTACGTGGGTTTTACGTGAGAATATTGCCATCATCCAAGTAATTCATACCAACTACTGTGAATTATCAAAATTGGGTGGACCCATTGATTGGGAGTAGTTCTATGGGCAATTTGTCAGAAATAGTAAAGGTTTAGTGGTTCGTCACGGCACTGTGACACTTTCTCTGTTGAGAAATCGTAGAGTAATGGTTTTCTCTACATATTATTTCCTTAGGTGAATAAATTTTTTCTTGATTAATACTTAAGGTCTTTATATTTGTTCTTTTTAGTAATGATTTCCATAGCAGGTCTAAGCATCTCTTTGTAGTTTTTCCATCCTCCTAAAGATTTTGTATTAATTGGTGAACGAACCTGAACATTGCTTCTTGTTGAGACTTTACGATTATTTAAATGTGGCGATAAATATAAATCATTCCAGTTCCAACCTAACCAACGAATTAAGGATTTTATTTCCTTTGAAGGATTAGTCACTAACTTATCGTAATTTAATGAATATATATGATTTTTAAATTCTTTCTTATATGTTTGCATAATCTCATCTTGATCAGAATAGACTTTGGCAGAATCAACCAAACTTGAAGAGAAATTATTCCCTGTTGCGAAATGTGCTCTATAAGTTGAAAGAATATTATCTAAAGGGTTTCTATAACAATGTATTATTTTTGCATTAGGAATTGCTTTGGCAATTATGCCTGCATACTGATAATTAAATAACCACTTATTTGTTGTGGTTGTTTTATTATCTGTTATTTCCAGTTTTTTCCAATATATTTCGCTAAGGTTTATTTGTTTTTCAGATTGCTTATATTCTCTATATGATTTTTCAAGGATATTTACTTCTCCAAGATCTATTACTTTACTATTAAAACTGATTATTGATTCGATAAGGGTAGAACCACATCTAGGAAGACCTACTATAAAAATAGACATTGGATAATTTTTAAATTCTTGATTATTTCTTTCATAATTCTCTGAGGATATTTTTAATTTTTTAGTTTTATCGATTAATAAATTTGCTTCAGATTTATGTATTCTAAGTTTGATATTATTTGCAGTAATAAGATTCTCAGCACTTTCTTTATATTTGCCTTTTCTATGAAAAATATTTGATCTCGCGAAAAAAATATTCACTAACTCTCTATTATTTTTATTTTTTAAAAGACTTTCAGAAAAAAGTTGATTATGCCATTTTTGACTTGTATCATTTGTTTGCATTGTTGATAGTGACAAATATGCATCCGTAAATTGAGGATCAACTTCAAGTGCTTTTTGAGTATATTTTTCTGCCTCTTTTAATCTACCCTGATCTTTTAATATGAATCCAAGATTAAAGTGAGCAATAGCAAAGTCTGATTTAAGTTGAATTGTTTTTTTAAGTTCTAATTCTGCTTTTTCCAAATTTCCTTGACCTATGTATAAAACTGCGAGATTGTAGTAAGCATTGGGATATTCTGGATTTAAAGAAATTGCTTTTTTAAGTTCTAATTCTGCTTCTTTATGTTTTCCGATCTCGTTAAGAAATATTCCATAATTCGAAAAAACTCTATAGTCTTTTATTCCTTGTTTAATAAGATATGCATAGTATTTTGCTGCTTCTAATTTCTTTCCTTGTGATTGTAGTTCGAATGCTTTTTTAATTAATTGACCGAAATTTACTTTCTGTTTATTTTTTGAAGTTATTTCTTGCTTTGATTGGTTTTTTTCGCCAAAACCTTTCATTATTTATAAAAATAGATTCTTTATAGCGATTATAGTCTTTACAAAAATTTTTATAAAGATTTTACTGGTGAAATATTGATTGATTTTAATTGCAGTTTCTAACGAATTCTCTACATTTAATTCAACAAATAAGTTCTATTTACATAATGTTAGGAATAATTCGGTTTGTCATAGGTTTGTCACGCAAAATCGACCCTTGTCATAGTGCTGGTTTAGAGCATTGGAACAATTGAGTGGGAATAAACTTATGTTAAGAACACAGTCATAACTTGAATTAATCGGTTTTACGTGGGTTTTAGGTAGCCCTTATTCTCCGTTTCTAAAGAGACAATAGTATAAAGTTTTTTCTAAGGTTGGTATTTTAGTTAAAAGATTTTTTGGATTCTTATCCTTGTTTGGAAAGGGTTGTCGCAAAATTATCATTTGAGAGAGAAAAGATGTTTGTTATGAATAAACATTTTCTCTTAGTGAAGAAAAAGCAAGGAAGTTTCCAAAAGAAGAGTGTTAAAGAAAATGTACTCTCTATAATTATTTCGCTATATTGGTGTATTAATTATAAAGAATGTTTTATTTAAGTTTGACATGCATCTCATATCAGTTTCACAAGTGGATTGCTGCCTAACCAAAGTATTTTATGTTATTGGAAAATAGGTGCAAATATTAGGTCAAATCATTTAGTTGGAATAAGAATAATTATGGATGAAGTTATTAAATTAAGTAGGTCTACTGTTGAAAAGTACCTTAGTTGCCCTAGATGCTGTGTTCTTGATAAAAAGTATAAAATTAAACCTCCGTCATTGCCATTCACTTTAAATATTGCTGTAGATAATTTATGTAAAAATGAGTTTGATTATTATCGTGAGATACAGGAGCCTCATCCACTTTTTAAACAACATAATATTGATGCTGTACCTTTTAAACATAAAGACATAGATGTCTGGAGGAATAATTTTAAAGGGATAAGATATAAGTCTGTTGAGCATAATTATGATTTTGGTGGAGCAGTGGACGATGTATGGGAAAAAATGAATGGAGAACTTATTATCGTTGACGTAAAAGCAACATCAAGAAATAATTTTGATTGGTTTGAAACTTTTAATAAATATGATTATGCAAAAGCATATAAAAGACAATTAGAAATGTATCAGTGGTTATTTAGAAAAAATGGTTTCAAAGTTTCAGATGAAGCTTATCTTTTATATTTCAATGGAAAAAAGAATGAAAAGTTCTTTAATAATCAGCTAAAATTTGACGTGCATTTTATTAAGTTAAGTTGTTCTTCATCGTGGGTAGAAGGCAAAGTTATACAAACAGTAAAGTTACTAAGATCTAATGATTTTCCTCAACCTTCTTTAAAATGTGAATATTGTAATTATTTAAAAAAACGTTGGAAGTTGTCAAAAATTAATTAAAGAAAATAATCAAATTATATTAGTTGATATTGCTGGAAAAATTTTTAAAAAAAGATAATCTTTAAGTAGTTAATAAATTTAAGGTTTTGGTTAAAAGGAAAAATTCTGAGAATACAATTAGCAGCCATTTACAACAAGATGTAGTCAAAATTGCTGGGAAAACAATCTTTATTAATCCATTTTTATATTGGAGAAGGTTTGATGAAAATACTAATAGATGGTTAAGAGAACCTGGGCAAATGTCAGAAGAGCAAATTCAGCCAAACAGAAATCGTTTTTATCCAGAAATTGACTGGGCTGATTTAAGTCATGATCAAAAGCTTATCAAAGATGCAAGCGTAGAAATGTTTTTGAAAACTCTTGAGCTTATAAGTACATTTCATCCTCAGCTTAACTCTGGACAATTATTAGAAGTCGAGAGGAAAATGGCAATCACAAAAAAGCTATCTTTTGAAAAGTGGGTAAAAAAGTCTTTTAATAAAAAAGCCAGAGCTGAAGAAATTGAAAAAAGAAAATTCCAAAGAGATCGATTTATCAGAAGTTGGAAGGAATGGTTAAGTCTTGAAAATACTCAGCAAGCTCTTCTACCTATAATTGTCATCGTAGTTATCTCAGCATTTATTGGTTGGTCTTTAGGTATTTCAAAAAATAGTTGTAATCCTTATTTTGAACAAAATTTAGATCAGTCACTGTAAATTTCTTAACTAAATAGGATTTTTTTAGATCTTAATATTATTTTGATGATTTGTAATTTATTCTTTAGAATGGGAATATGGAAATATATTTATTAATCTAGTTATCATTAAATTTATGGATAATAAAGAACAAGAAAAAGATATACAAAGTTTGGAATTTGATAAAAATAATAATTCAAATGATTATAAATTTTTAGTTAAAAAATTAAAAAATATCAAAGAAAGTATTAATTTGTTAGAAAAAAACTTTTTAGAAAAAGAGACATAAATTTTTTGAAAAATAGCAACTTGAATAATAAGTTTCCCTCATTTAATAGACAACCTATAGTTATGTATTTATTTACTAGCTTTGCTTTTTTATTGATATTTATCAGATTAATTTTTTTACAGCTATTACATCATGAGACTTTTAGAAAAATGTCTGATGAAAATAGAATTAGGTTAATTGCAACTCAACCAATTAGAGGGCGAATACTCGACAAAAATGGAATAATTTTGGCAGATAGCCGGTTAAAGTATTCTTTAATAATAAAACCTCAATATATTAATGAAGAAGTATGGAAGAAATATAAATCCAAGATTTCTCTATTATTGAATATTTCTTCTGATTTATTGGAAACGAAATATTCTGATGGATTAAGCAATAAAAAATTTTCAATAACTCTATTAGATGATTTAAAAGTTGAACAAGTTATCAAATTTAAAGAAAATGAAAATTATTTTAATGGTTTAGAGATTGCAACAAAATTGATTAGAAATTACCCATATAAAACTGTTGCATCTCATGTTATTGGATATACGCAACCTATAACAGATTCAGAATTTAATATTTTGTCTAACAAAGGTTATAAATTTAATGACTTAATAGGAAGAACTGGTATTGAGTTTGTATATGAAAAATATATTAGAGGGGAATGGGGTGGCGAATTGATTGAAGTAAATTCGTTTGGCACATTTACAAAATCATTAGGTATTAAACCTTCAAAACAAGGTAAGGATATTGTATTGACAATTGATATGGATCTTCAATTAATTGCTGAGGAAGTGCTTAAAGATAAAAAAGGAGGAGCCATAATAGTTATGGATCCAAGAGATGGTGCCATAAGAGCTATGGCTAGTAAACCTACCTTTGATTTGAACTTTTTTTCAAAAGATTTTAAACCTCAAAAAGAATATGATGCCCTATTTAACTCACCTTCAAAACCCTTATTTAATAGAGCTTTGAATGCTTATGATCCAGGCAGCGTTTGGAAAATTGTAACCGCCATTGCTGGTTTAGAAAGTGGAAAGTTCCCTCCCAAAACTTTATTAGAAACTAAACCTTGTATTACATACGGGAGTCAATGTTTTAGAGAACATAATGATTTAGGCTTCGGAACAATAGGTTATGAGGATGCCCTCCGAGTTTCTAGTAATACTTTTTTTTATCAGATTGGCTATGGGGTAGGTGTAGATGATATTTATGATGTTTCTAGGAAGTTTGGATTTGGTAAATTATCTGGAATCGAAATTTCTGAGCAAGAAAATATTGGTTTAGTAGCAAGTAGTCAATGGGCTAAAGAAGGGAGAGGATGGGGGGCACCAGGAAAAACCCCTTGGGTCTCTGAGGATATTGCCAGTATGTCTATAGGTCAATTTGTTGTGCAAGTAACGCCTATACAAATAGCTCGTGCATATGCTGCTATAGCGAATGGTGGTTATTTAGTAACGCCTCATTTATCTAAAACAAATTATCAAATAGGTTCAAATCATAAGCGTATAAAAATTGATATTGATCCCAATAATATTAAGTTAGTTAAAAATGGTTTGAGAAAAGTAGTTGAATCTGGAACAGGCGTTTCTATTAATTATGGAGTATCTAATTTGCCTCCAGTTTCTGGAAAAACTGGTACTGCTGAAGATGGAGAAGGAGGTTCTGATCATGCGTGGTTTGTATGCTTCACGCCCTCTGACAAAAGTGAGTTACTAATAGTTGCTTTTGCACAAAATACACCTGGCGGTGGATCTGTACATGCTTTACCTATGGCTAGGGAAATTTTAAAAGTATGGAATGCAAATAAATAAATAATTCGTATAAATTTTTTTATAAAAATTTATACTGTTAATTTTTTCATTTGTGATAGTCGTTGAATTATATCTTCTATTGTTTTTATATCCACCGGCTTACTAAATGAAGACAATAGCTGTCTACCTAAAACTTGACTGCCTAGATGTACCAATTGAATTCGTAATGATGTTAATAATTCTAATCCTACTCCACCAGAAAAAGTTGCAATTGCTATTGGTCGCCCATTAAATAAATTCCTAAAATCGTCTCCTGAGATGGATAGCCATGCTATTAAATTAGAGAGAATTGGAGGAATCGAACCGTTATATTCAGGAGCACATATAATCCATTTTTCTGAAGCAATAAGCTTTTCTTTTATTTCAATTATTTCGATAGGAATACTTTCTTTTGTATGAATTCGTGGATTGAATAAAGGTATATCAAAAGTAGTAAGATCCAAAATTTCAGACTTGAATTTTAGTTCATTACTTTTTTCTTGAAATTTTTTTGAAAGTTCTAGATTTTTTCCGCAACTTACTGAAATGATTATAAGATCTTTTGAATCAGGCATAAATAAAAATAATTTGGTTTAGTAGTTAGCTCCACTCTTACGGTGATGAACAGCAGTTAGACTATCGGATTTTAATATATTGCCGTGTAAAACCTCAGCATATATTACCCAATGATCTCCGCATTCCATTCTTTCTTTTACACAAGCATCTAACCATGCTAATGCCTCAGGAATTATAACTTGATTATTAGGTGTTAATTCAATATCTAAACCCTCAAATCGATCTTCCCCTGGCGAGAAAGGTTTTGTAAACCTTTTTAAAGGCTCCCTGAAATCATTTTCGCTAAGAATATTTAAGGCGAAAGAGTCACCTTTTTGAAGAAGTGATTCTACTGATCTATCTTTTGCTACTGCAATACTCAATCCAGGAGGAGAAAAACTTGCTTGGCTTACCCAAGATGCAAGCATAGCTCCTTTTACATTATTTTCATCTTTCCCTTTTGATGCAGTCAGAACACACAGTGAACCAAGTACTCTTCCTAAAGCTTGCAATGTTGGATCAGTTTTACTGGATATCATTCCGGTATCAGATTTTCTGATTTTTTGTTTTGCTTTTTTTAAAATTTTTCTCCCAAAATGAGTACCAATTTCTTCTAGTTCTTTAATTTTTGGTTTATTAGGACTAAATTTTATTCTTATTGGATCAAAACTAAATTTAAATCCACCATCTTTTAGTTTTGTTTCAAGCAAATCTATTGCTTCTCCGCTCCATCCAAAACTACCGAAGATGCCTACTGGTTTATCTCTATTACCCTCTGATAATAAAGTTCCTAGAGCACTTACTATTGGGGTTGGGGCGTGTCCCCCCAAAGTAGGCGATCCGATTAGATATCCATCAGCGTTTTGAATAGATTTTATAAGTTCATCATTAGATGTAAATTCACAATTAATACTTTCAACTTCTACTGAAGTTCTATTTACACCTTTAGCTAATGCATCACCTATTGAAGCTGTATTGCCATAAGCACTAGCGTATATCAAGACAATTTTAGAATTGTTTGTTGAAAGATTTTCTCCCCATCTAGTGTAGTCATTTAAAAAGCTTTTTAAGCTGTACTCAATTGCTGGACCGTGGAGTGGAGCAATAGTTTTAATGTCTAATTCAGAAATTTTTTCTGCTATTGATAATATTTGATTAGACATGGGTGCCATAAGACAATCATAAAAATATTTTCTATCAATTTCTGTACTTATTCTGTTGGTTTCTGACCATTCTTCAGATGCTAAATGTGCAGAAAATATTTTTTCACTTAAAAGTATTTCCTGATTCTCTTCATATATGATTAAACCACCGGGCCATCGGGCAGTTGGTACAGGAATTAGTTTTAATGAAATATTTTCTAGTTCTAGATAAAGTTCTTTTTTTACAATGTTAATTTTAGGTAATTCTCTCTCATTAAAAGTTTTTAAGTTTGGATTTTTTTGATTCCAAAGTTCACTAATAAGCTTAAAACCAGGATTCGAACATGTGATAGCTAAGTTGCTGAATTGGTCGCTGATTGACTTTATAGTTTCAATAATTTTAGGATTTACATGACCAGTAATGATGTCAATTTTGTTGAAATTAAACTCATTATGAAAATTTGAAATTATTTCGTTAATTGATTCTGAATATTCTTTTTCAGGTGGATGAATAATGAAAAAATCATTATTACTTATAATTAAAAAGGTATTAAATGAAGTTCCTTTCTCAAGATTAAATTCGAGCTCAAACCTTTCTTTATTTTGATCAAGAAATCTGATGCAAGTAAAATTTTCAGTTATTTCAAATATTGATAAGTTTTTATTTTCTAAAAGTGAAATTGTATTAATTACAGACATCTTTAAAGATTTATTTTTTAGTAGTGATTAGCAACTTTCCTATGATGAACGGCAGTTTTACAGGATAAATCAGAAACACTTCCATTCTCAACTATACCGTAAATAATCCAATGATCTGGAGTCTCTAATCGTGAACTTACTTTACAATCTAAAAATGCGAGAGAATCAGAAAGTACTGGCCCACCATTTGCGATATTGTTCACTATCTCTACATCAGCAAATCTATCTGCTCCAGGTGCAAATCTTTTTAAAAAATGTCTAAACATTTTTTGATAGTTATCTTCTCGCAATATATTAACTACAAAACCTTCTCCAACTTGCATATAAGATTCAATAGCTCTATCTTTTGCTACTGCAACTGTAATCCCTGGTGGACTAAAACTTGCCTGACTAACCCAGCTTGCTACCATAGCGCTTTGTCTAAAAGTTGAACCCTCACCTTGGCTAGCTGTAACTACATATAAACCTCCACTTAATCTTCCTAAAGCTTTATCCAGATTTGAATCAAGACTTTTCATTGAAGCAATATTTTTCTTTTTATTAATTAATTGTCCCAAGTCAGTTCCAGCTTCTTCAAATTGTTGATAGATGATTGGATCTGGAATATTTTTAACTCTAAGAGGTGAAAATGCTTCTTTTTGTCCTAATTCTCTCAACTTACTTGCTAGTGAATCTATCGGCTCATCATTTCCTCCAAAAGCATCGTAAACTGCTGTAAATTGTTTAGGCTTTAATGCGGCAAAAAGAGTACCAAGAGACTCTTTTAATTCATTATCAGAATTAACTGGCCAGGTTGGAATTACTACGGCTTTAGATTCTGAAATTAAACCTGTTAATTCATGAGAATCTGAAGATCTTAAATCGATTAATTGAACCTGTGCATCTGCTTTACTTATGCCGTGAGATATAGCTTGGCTTAATCGATCACAATATCCATAATCACTGATGTAGCAGACAGATACAAATTCATTACCTTTACTTTTGTTACCACTCCACTCTGAATACTTTTCTTTCCAAAAATTTACTTGATTATGAAGCAATGGCCCATGACCCACAGCTATAGTTTTAAGTTTAGGTAACTTATCGATTCGTTTAATAGCTTGTAGGACACTTCTTGCGTTCGGACCCATTAGGCAATCGTAATAAAAACGAAAATCTTCATATATTTCTTTTTGATCATTATCAAAAAATTCATCAGAACAATAATGCAATCCAAAAGCATCGCATGTGTATAAAACGTTCGTACCGTGATCGTAGGAGAAAATCGTATCTGGCCAATGTAAATTTGGTGCACTTATAAATTCAATATTATGATTAACTCCACTTGTGGGGTTAGCACCAAGATCTAAATATTGTCCGCTTTTTACTTCTAAACTTTTAAATGGAATATGTATTTGATCCTCAATAAACTTAAGCGCTAATTTTGAACCAACTACTATTATTTGTGGATTAAGAGTTAAGAGGTTTCCAATTAAACCTGAGTGATCTGGCTCTGTATGACTTGTAATTAAATAATCAATTTCTGCTGGATTTACTTCTCTAAGTAATTGCTCAAACCATAGTTTTTCAAATTTAGCGTGGCTTGTATCAATTATTGCTAGTTTTTGACCCTTAATGATAAAACTATTATAAGTAGTTCCATTTCTTAATCCAAATTCAATATCAAACCTACTTCGATCCCAGTCAAGTGATCTAATTGCACTTGAGTCATCTGCAAAAACTTTATATTGCACAGATAATTTTTGCTCAACTTTAGTTATCTTTGAAGTACTTGTTTTTGCAGAAGCTATCATACTATTATTCTTTTGTATTATGACTTTAGTTAAATACAATATAAATCCGCGTGAATCTAAGTGTGGAATTACCGAATTTGTTTTTTAATCACTTCATTATTGTTTCTGTTATAAATGAAATCTCAAACTAAAAACACTCCAATTACAGGTGATGAAATAAGAAAAGAATTTTTAAATTTTTACCATGAAAAATTACATAAAATTATTCCAAGTGCATCTTTAATTCCTGATGATCCTACAGTTATGCTCACGATCGCTGGAATGCTGCCTTTTAAGCCAGTTTTTTTAGGATTGCAAGAAAGGCCGTCAAAAAGAGCCACATCTAGTCAAAAGTGTATAAGAACAAAAGATATTGAAAATGTTGGAGTTACTGCTCGACACCATACTTTCTTCGAGATGCTTGGGAATTTTTCTTTTGGAGATTATTTTAAGCAAGAGGCGATTAAGTGGGCTTGGGAATTAGTTACTGATATTTACGGACTTTCTCCCGAGAATATAATAGTAAGCGTGTTTCATGAAGATGATGATTCGGTAAAGATTTGGAAAGAAGATATCGGGATTCATCCACAAAGGATAATAAAGCTTGGAGAAAAAGATAATTTCTGGTCTTCAGGGAAAACAGGTCCTTGCGGACCATGTTCAGAATTATATTATGACTTTAAACCTGAAAAAGGTCTTCAGAATATTGATTTAGAAGATGATGATCGTTTTATAGAATTTTATAATCTTGTATTTATGCAATATAACCGTGACCCTGATGGTCAATTGACAGATTTGAAATACAAAAATATTGATACTGGAATGGGGCTTGAAAGAATGGCTCAAATATTGCAAAAGAAGAAGAATAACTACGAAACAGATTTGATTTTTCCAATTATTCAAAAAGTTTCTGAGATCTCCAAAGTTGATTACTATTCTTCAGATGAAAGAACCAAAATCTCTTTAAAAATTATTGCAGATCATATAAGAGCAGTTATACATTTAATTTCTGATGGTGTAGTAGCAAGTAATCTCGGAAGGGGATATATATTAAGAAGACTGATTCGAAGAATGGTTAGGCATGGAAGGTTATTAGGCTTAAAAAATGAATTTTTATCTAAACTTGCAAGTTTAGGTATTAAGTTAATGCAAGAAAATTATCCAGATTTAAAAAATAATTGTGACCATATATTGAGTGAGATAAAAATTGAAGAAATAAGATTTAGAGAAACTCTCGATAGAGGAGAGAAATTACTAGATGAATTGATTTCATCGGGCCAGAAAATGATTACTGGGTTTAAAGCATTTGAACTTTATGATACTTATGGCTTTCCATTAGAATTAACAGAAGAAATTGCTCAAGAAAACAATATAGGTGTTGATGTTAAAGGGTTTGACAAAGAAATGTCTGCACAAAAAGAAAGAGCTAAAGCTGCTTCTCAGATTATTGATTTGACATTAGAGGGTTCATTAGAACGCGAAATAGAATTGTTTGATAAAACTCTTTTTAATGGGTATGATTCACTCGATTCAGATGCAGAAATTCAGGGTATCTTTCTGGAATCAACCTTGGTTAAGCAAGCAAGTGAAGGGCAGAAAGTTTTAATTGTCCTTGACCAGACTTCTTTCTATGGAGAATCTGGAGGTCAAGTTGGTGATATTGGAACGATATTCTCTAATGATCTAGAGGTTACAGTTGATAACGTCATACGAAAGAAAAACGTTTTTTTGCATTATGGATTAGTTAAAAAAGGAATATTAACTCTGGGACAAAAAGTTAAAACTAAAGTAAATGATTTGGCTAGAGCTAAGGCTGCGGCAAATCATACTGCTACCCATCTCCTTCAATCTGCTCTCAAAGTAGTTGTTAATGAAAGCGTTGGACAAAAAGGCTCATTAGTCGCATTTAATAAATTACGATTTGATTTCAACTCTTCTCAACCTATTACAAAAGATCAAATTATTAAAGTTGAGACTTTAGTTAATTCTTGGATTTTGGAAAATCATTCTCTTGATATTAAAAATATGGCCAAGAGTGAGGCTCTCGAGAGAGGAGCAGTGGCAATGTTTGGAGAGAAATATGATGATGAAGTAAGAGTTGTTGATGTGCCAAGAGTTTCAATGGAACTATGCGGTGGAACTCATGTAAAAACAACATCCGAATTAGGTTGTTTTAAAATAATTAGTGAAGAAGGAATTTCGGCAGGCGTAAGAAGAATCGAAGCATTGTCAGGGCAATCAGCGTTTGAATACTTTAGTGATAAAAATTCTCTCGTAAGTCAACTTAGTGATTTGTTAAAAGCAAATCCTAATCAACTATTGGATAGGGTAAATTCTTTGCAATTAGAGTTGATTAATAAAAATAAAGATATACAAAAACTTAAAGATGAAATTGCTTATTTTAAATACTCCTCGTTAAGTTCTTCTGCAAGTAAAATTGGATTATTTTCGCTGATTATTAGTCAACTTGATGGACTAGATGGAAATTCTCTACAATCTGCTGCATTAGATTTAACTTCTAAATTGGGAGATAAGTCAATTGTGATTCTTGGAGGAATACCAGATAAGGAAAATAGAAAATTATTATTTGTTGTCTCTTTTGGGGAAGAGTTAGTTAAAAGAGGTATGCATGCAGGGAAATTAATAAATGATATTTCACGTATTTGCTCTGGAGGAGGGGGAGGTAAACCTAACTTTGCTCAAGCAGGTGCTAAAGATATTGATAAATTAAATGATGCTTTGGAATATGCAAGAAATGATTTGAGGACAAAGCTCCTTAGTTATTCTGATAAATAACTACTTTTTCTTAAACTGGTTTCTATTTGGTCAATTAACTTTCGGGCTTCTTGAATAGTCAAAGTTTTATTATTGATGGCAGATTCAGTATTTACTCTTATTGATTCAACTAAATTATCTGAACTGTAATCTAATAACTCTAAAATTTCTGATTTGCTGTTTTCTTTAATAATGTTTTTAATTTTATAAGAATTATCTTCATTTATATCAATATGAATAACATTTGTATTTCCAAATAAATTATGGAAATTCCCTAATGCTTCTTGATATGCTCCTGCCATAAATATTCCTATTAGATAATCATTATTTTTTTCTGGAGGATGTAAATTTAAAAGTGATTTAATCTTTCCATTGTCAATAAAACTATTCAGCTTGCCATCAGAATCACAAGTTAAATCCGCAAAGTTTCCCTTACAAAAGGGCTCTTCTAAATGTCTATGTATTGGAATAATTGGAAAAACTTGATTAATTGCCCAAGTATCAGGAATAGATTTAAAAACTGATAAATTTGCGTAATATGTTGATGCGAGCGTATCGGTTATTTCAGATAAATCTGGATGCATAATTTCATCATTCTCCAAGTGATTCGCAATCTCTTTTGCACAAGCCCATGTAAGTTCTTCCGCATACGCACGTTCTTCCAAACAGATAAATCCCAATCTAAAAGCGACTAAGCAATCCTCTTTAAATTTTTTAGCGTCATTCCATAATTCTATTATTTCAGATAAATCTTCTTTTTTATCTCTAAGATTCTTTAGCTGATTAAGGGTTTCTATCAGATTTGTGATGATTAATGATGGTTTTTTTTGATCGAATACTGTGGCTTGGGAGTTGACATGACTTGTCCCTAAAATATTAAAAATTAAAACTGAACAATGACTGATTATTGCTCTACCACTTTCTGAGATTATGATTGGATGTTGTATATTATTTACTTCACATGAATCTTTTACTGTTGCAATGACGTCATTTGCGTAGTTTTGAAGAGAATAATTTGTCGAAGTGTTGGAAGACGTTTTAGTTCCATCGAAGTCTATTCCTAAGCCGCCTCCAACATCTATATATTTCATTGGTGCGCCTAACTTAGATAATTCAACAAATATTTGACTGGCTTCTTGTAATGCGTCTTTTATTACTGATATATCACTGATTTGGCTTCCAACATGGAAATGTAGCAACTTCATTTCATTTATTAGATTTGCTTCTTTGAGATCTTTTATTGTTAGCATTATTTCTGGAATTGATAATCCAAACTTGGAATTATCCCCTACTGATTTACCCCACCTTCCACTACTCTTACTGGATAATTTTGATCTAATTCCAAGTATGGGGGTTGCTTTGAGATCTTTAACAGCTTCTATAATTCTTTGAACTTCATCTCTTTGCTCAACAACTATAATTGGTTGTTTACCAAGTTTTCTTGCTAATATTGCAGTCTCAATATACTTTTTATCTTTATATCCATTACAAATTAAAAGTGATTTTTGATTTTCTAGAATCGATAATCCAATTAATAATTCTGACTTACTTCCTACTTCTAAACCAAAATTCCAGTGATCCCCATACTCAATGATTTTTTCCAATACATTTTTTTGCTGATTACATTTAATAGGAAAAACTCCTTGATAAATATTTTTATAGTCATAAGTATCTATTGCTTTAGAGAAGGCATTATTTAATTCCGTAATTCGGTCTTTTAAAATATCGTTAAATCTTATTATTAAGGGAGTATTTATTTCTCTACTTTTAATTTCCTTAACAAGTTTAAAAAGATCGACTTTTTTTTTGGATTTTCTATTTGGGCTTATCGATATATTTCCATCTGAATTGATTGAAAAATATTTATCTCCCCATTTATCAATACCATAAGTAGAAATACTATCTTTTATGGTCCAATTTTTATTTAATTTTTTTGGATCAAAATTGGCCAATTTTGTTTTTGTGATTTATGAATGTTTTTGAAAATTACTCAAAACAATATCTTTTATTTTAATGATTACTTGCCAAGTTACCACCTTAAAGAAGAATATACATAGAGAGATTACTAAATTAAATGATCAAAGAGAGAACGTTTCTTGCAATTAAACCAGACGGAGTTCAAAGAGGATATATTGCCGAGATTATTGGGAGGTTTGAAAAAAAGGGCTTTAAATTGGTAGGTTTAAAACAATTAATTCCATCAAAACAACTTGCGCAGGACCACTACGGCGTCCATAGAGAGAGACCTTTTTTTAAAGATTTAGTTGAATTTATATCAAGTGGTCCTGTGGTTGCGATGATTTGGGAAGGAGAAGGAGTTATTTTAAGCGCGAGAAAATTAATCGGTCCTACAAAGCCTCTCGATGCTGAACCTGGAACTATTAGGGGGGATTTAGCTATAGATATAGGCAGAAATATAATTCATGGTTCAGATGGAGAAGAAACTGCGAAATTTGAAATTAATTTATGGTTTGATAAACATGAAATATGTGATTGGGAGACTTCTGACTCTGAATGGCGATCAGAAAATTAAAGAAATTAAATATTAAATCTATTGAATCTAAATTTGTTAATAAAATTAGATTCAATATTGTTTAATGTTTTGTCTTGAATTAATTTGAAAAGAATATCGCTTGTAATAGCTGCAAAGAGTACTCCATTTCTATAATGCCCAGTAGCAAAATAAAGGTTGCCAATATCAGATCTACCAATTATTGGCTTAAAGTCAGGAGTACAAGGCCTAAATCCCCACCAATGTTCCATTTGTGGCCAGTTTAATGCTTCTGGTAATAAAGACTTAATACCTTCCTGAAGTTGATTTATTCCCTTAGGAGTATTGCCTTGATTAAATTCAGCTTTGTCTTCAACGGTAGCTCCTACCACAATAAGACCATCATCTCTAGGTACTAAGTAAGTATTAGGACCAAAAAGAACTCTTTTAATAGAATTTTCTGGACCTTGTATAGATAGCATTTGTCCCTTGACTGGAAAAATTGGTAAATTATTTAAAATTTTTTTACTCCAAGCACCACAGCATAAGATTACTTTTTTACAAAAAATATTTTTACTTTCTCCCGTAGCATTTAAAACTTTTGCACCAAGAATTTTATTTTTTTCTACTATCAATTCTTTCACATCAGATCCTTCCTGAAACTTTACCCCATGTAAAGAACATGCACGTTCAAGAGCACGCATAAGTCTTCTTCTGTTATCTATTTGACCGTCTTGTTCAAATAGTAATCCGTGCTCCCAAGATCCATTTATTCCATTAATTTCTTTTCTCAGGTTATTCTTATTTAGATATTTGCCATACTTATAAGTTGGGAATTCTTTCAACTCTTTAATATTTTTGAAAGGTACTACTATGCCACATTTTTTTAAACCACAATTAATACCACTATCATTTTCAATATTTCTAATCCATTCTGGAATTAAACTTTGACTTTGTTGTCCAAATATTAATAACTCATCCTCAAGACCCTCAGCATGTGTGGCTAACATACCTGCAGCAACAAATCCAGCTGATTCACTTCTGTTTCTGCTTAAAACTTCAACTTTGAATTTATTACGAGCAAATTGATAAGCAATAGATAAACCTATTAGTCCTCCACCAATAATTAAAATTGAATTTTTTGTTTTTGATTCCATTTTATTTTTTATAGTTTACAGATGTTATGATCCTCTTTTACCTTATATCCAATAAGATTAAGTAAGGAATATTTAATAATGAAAAATTTAGAACCTTGGGAAGCTGTGATTGGTTTAGAAACCCATGTTCAGCTTAATACTAAAAGTAAAATTTTTACATCTGCATCAACCGCTTTTGGTGATGAACCTAATACTCATGTAGATCCAGTTGTTTGTGGTTTGCCAGGAACTCTTCCTGTTTTAAATGAAACTGTTTTAGAGTATGCAGTTAAAACTTCTTTAGCCTTAAATTTGGATGTTGCAGAACATTGTAAATTTGATAGAAAACAATACTTTTATCCTGACTTGCCTAAAAATTATCAAATCTCTCAATTTGATGAACCCTTAGCAGAAAATGGTTGGCTGGAAGTTGAAATAGCAGAAAAAAATAAAGAGACATATGTAAAAAAGATTGGGATTGAAAGACTTCATATGGAAGAAGATGCTGGCAAACTAGTTCATGCAGGAAGTGATCGCTTAGCTGGCTCAAAGTACTCATTAGTTGATTACAACCGAGCAGGTATAGCTCTTGTTGAGATTGTAAGTAAACCAGATATTAGGACAGGCAGAGAAGCATCAGAGTATGCTTCGGAAATAAGAAGAACTGTTAGATACCTTGGTGTTTCAGATGGAAATATGCAAGAAGGTTCCTTAAGGTGTGATGTAAATATTTCTGTCAGGAGAGGTTCTAATGCCCCTTTTGGTACCAAAGTTGAAATAAAAAATATGAATTCATTCTCTGCAATTCAAAAGGCTTGTGAGTATGAAATAGAAAGACAAATTGATGTATATGAGAATGGAGGAGAAATTTATCAAGAAACTAGATTATGGGATGAATCTAAGCAATTAACAAAAAGTATGAGATTAAAAGAAGGTAGTAGTGATTATAGATATTTCCCTGATCCCGATCTAGGTCCTATTGAAATATCAAAAGAACAAAAAGAGCAATGGCTTAAGGAATTACCTGAATTACCTTCAAAGAAAAGACAAAAATATGTTGAAGAATTAGGCTTGTCACCATATGATTCGAGAGTTATTTCGGATGAAGTTTTTATGGCAAACTTTTTTGAAGAGACAGTAGAAAATGGTGCCGACCCTAAACTTGCATCAAATTGGATAACAAGCGATATTGTTGGCTACTTAAAATCTCAAAAGAAAAGTTTTTCTGACTTACAGCTTAGTCCTTTTAATCTTGCTGAAATGATTAATATGATCTCTAAAAAAGTTATTAGTGGAAAAATAGCAAAAGATATCTTACCTGAGTTAATTCAAAAGAATATTTCTCCAAAAAGTTTAGTTGGAGAAAAAGGTTTAGCCATGATATCTGATTCTTCAAGTATTTTGGCAATTATTGAAGAACTTATTATTGAGTATCCCAAAGAGGTTGAATCTTTTAAGAAAGGAAAAACAAAATTAATTGGTTTTTTTGTCGGACAGCTTATGAAAAAAACACAAGGTAAAGCAGATCCCAAGCTTGCTAATCAACTTCTTGCAGAAAAATTGAATAGTTAAATTTTTAGATTATTCTTTTTATTGTGTCAATCCACAAATTATGGTGATCTGAGTTATCTAAAATAACATTTGAGAAATTTATTTTTTCTTCAAATTTTAATTGAAGGTTTATAATCTTAGACGCTTCTTTCACACTTATTTTGTCTCTTTTAATAAGTCTTTTTATTTGATTTTCTTCTTTACATTTGATTAGCCATATCTCAGTACAAATATCTTCAAATTTTGCCTCAAATAATAGCGGTATAACTAATAGTATGATTTCATTTTCTTTGTATTGATTACATTCTTCTATCATTTTGTCTTTGATTAGGGGATGCATTAGTTTTTCAATCCATTCTCTATCTTTTTTATTTTGAAAAATAATTTTTTTTAAAAGTTTTCTATCTATTATATTTTCAGATGAGTATTTATCAATTATTTGATTTCCAAAATAGTCTAATATTTTTTTATAAACTAATGTCTTTGGCTCGATAAGTTCTCTTGATAAATGATCTGCATCTAAGATTGGAATATTTTTATGTGTTCTGATGTAATCAGTTATTGTGGATTTCCCACTTGCAATACCTCCAGTAAGACCAATCCTTCTTTGATTATTTATTAATTTTTGTGGGATGCCCATATTTAATAATAATATAATTAGCTGTTTCTTTAGTATTAAAGAGTAGTTAGTATGAATTAAAATTATAAAAAAGATTGAGTCAAATTGATGCCAATTGGTCGTTTATTAGTGAGGGTGATGTAACACCGGAAGGCTTTTGTTTTGCGGGAATATCGGCTGGATTAAAAACTTCTAAAAAGAAAGATTTAGCATTAATACTAGCCCCAGAAGGTAGTATTTGTAGTGGCATGTTTACTCAGTCAAAAGTTAGAGCTTCTTGTGTAGAAATTTGTGAAAAAAGAATTAAAAAGAGTTCAGGCCTTGTTAGAGCAATTCTAATTAATTCTGGCCAAGCAAATGCGTGTACAGGGAATTTTGGAACTCAACATTTTTTAATTGCTACATCTAAGATTTCAGAACTATTAGGAATCGAAGAAGAAGAGGTTTTAATGTGCTCAACAGGCGTGATTGGTGTACCTATACCAATAAATAATCTAGTTAAAAATTTACCAAAATTAGTAAGTGACTTACAAGTAAATAGTTTCCAAAATGCTTCAGAAGCAATCTTAACTACTGACTTGACTTGCAAAAAAGTTGCAATAGAGACAAATATTGAAGGTAGAAAAGTGAGAATAGCTGGATTTGCAAAAGGATCCGGAATGATTTATCCGAACATGGCTACAATGTTAGCCTTTCTTACATGTGATGTAGGAGTTGAGAAAGAAGAATGGGAAAAGATGATTTCTATTGCTATAAAAAAATCCTTTAATGCAATATCAGTCGATGGGGAGACTAGCACTAATGATTCTTTTATTGGAATAAATACGGGTAAAAAAATTAATAAAAAATTCTTGTCAATCATCCAGTTAGGAATTGATATCGTATGTCAAAACTTGGCAAAAAATATTGCAAGAGATGGAGAAGGAGCAAATTGCTTATTAGAGGTTTTAGTTCAAGGAGCGAAACATGATGATGATGCAATCAGAATTGCTAAATCTATATGTAATTCTTCACTGGTAAAAACTGCAATACATGGCTGTGATCCCAATTGGGGAAGAATTATTGCAGCTGCTGGCAATTCTGAGGTTGAATTTAACCTTAATCATGTTGATTTATACATTGGTGATTATCAAATTTTGGAAAGTGGGAACTTATGTCAATATGATTCGCAAAAAGTCTCAGATTATATGAAGTCTAAAATGAACGGTAAATATTTAGAGGAAGATATTGTGCTAATTATTCTTAATCTTAATTCTGGCCTATCCAAAGGTACTGCATGGGGATGTGATCTTTCTAAAAAATATGTTGAAATAAATAGCGAATACACGACTTGATTCAAATCCATTGCAGGGCAATGGATTTAAGCGATTTAAATTTTATATAACAGTGTTATAACCCTTGATTTCCACATAATAATTTTTTTCTAATAAGAATTAATCTTTTTTAGAACTGGGACCTTTATAGATAAGTGATTTAGAACAAAAAACAAAGAACTCTATATGGGATAACAATGAATGGAAATAAGTTTAAATTTAATTAATATAAGATTATAAAATGACTCTATTAAGAGTAATTATTTGTTAGTGAAAAATTATCTAATATCAGGTTTAGTGGATGAATATAGAATCAAAATAAATTTGTTTGCCATCTCCCCTAATCATGCAATAAAGGTTTTTCAACAAAAATATCCCAAAGCAGAAGATATTTTTGTCATTCAGAATTTATCTAGAAAGAAATAATATGGATGAGTTAAATAATTCTGGTGAAAGTAATATTTTTCTTAATGGAGAAATAACAGAAACTGTCGCAGATAAAATAGTCTATAAATTACTCGAATTAGATAGTAAAAATAATAAATCTCACATCAATTTCTTTATTAATTCCCCGGGCGGTTCAGTATCTTATGGTTTGGCGATATTAGATGCAATTCAATACATTTCTCCCCGTACTGAAGTACATACTATTTGTAATGGCACTGCGAGTGGTTTATCAACACTTATTCTTGCTTCAGGAACAAAAGGACTACGATTTAGTTATCCACATTCAAAAATTAGTTTATCCGAAATATCTTATCCAGAAAAGAAAGAAATTATTACTAGTGAGGATGTACATTCGATGAGAAGAGCAAAAGCAGAAATTTATGGAAGATTATTAGAAAAAACTAATCAGAATCTTGAGCGTATTAAAGAGGATAGTAAATACTGGAGCAGTAGGGGAGATAACTTCCTAACTCCTAAAGAGGCAATTTTTTACGGAATAATCGATGAAATAATTAATGATTGATAAAAGTAAAGTTATTCATCATTGCTAATCATCATGCCAAGAAAGGATTATTGATATACATTTATTTAACATTCATTAAACTCATGAACAAAGAAACAATTTTGAAATTTGCTCACCCACTTTCAAATCTATTGTTGGCATTTTCTATACTTTTGCTTCCTTTAAGACTCAAAACATCTTCATTAAAGGAAGTCAGAGTAAAAGGACCTGTTTATATTCAAGGTGCCATAGCAACTGAAGCAAGTATAAATGGATCTGTTGGGATAGATGGGTCGGTTGGGGTTACTGGAAAAGTTGATGCTGATACTGATATATTTTTTCCAAGAGTATTTAAAACATTTGAATGCTCAACAAAGTATTCTTGTTAAAACAGTTTTCTAGCAATAGCAGTCTATATTTATTAGTCTACTTATGACACCAATATGACACTAGTTTAGTGATAGCAATACTTTTGAAGACCTTAAAAAGATTTATGACACCAATATGAAACTAATTAAATCCTTGAGATCACAGTTATAACTTGATTTATACCCCTATGGAGAAATTAATAGCGAATATACGACATAAACTCAGATGCTTTTTATAGCAGTTGATTATAAGAAACTAATTTTTGAATGTAACACTAAAATAACACCAAATTATTAATGATTTTAATACTCTTCTTTACAGAAACCAATCGCTCGTGTAGATGATCTTTCTTTTTTAAAATCCATCAGATTAGATATTAAATAATTTGTTTTTTTATCAATTCCTATATGCATTGATGACTCTAATGTTTCCCATGAATTAAAAATATGAAGAAAACTACTATTATTTTCTATTAATTTAAAATTTCCCATAAAAGTTTTGCCAACATAAACTTTATATTTAGAACCTTCAGAAGAAATTTGCATATTCACGGATTTATCATCATATGTCGAAACTATGCAACTATAGTCAATAGCAAAGGCAGAATGATTCAAAAAGAATGTAAAAGGAACTAAGAAAAATGGTTTGTTAAATAATTTAGGGAAATAAAAATTATGCATTAAAATCGTAATTTTATAATATTTAAATTTAGAATTTAATAAATCTTACAACCTTTAAAAAAAATATACCAATCTTGCTGCCTAATTAATACTTACTACTAACATCCTCATAGCACTTTTCTAACACTAGTTAAGTGATACCAATAGGTTTGATAGTGTTGAAATTCCTTTATAACACTAGTATAACACCAGTTTTGGAGACATAAACCTAGTGATAGCAATAGTTTTTAAGGTACGTGGAAACCAATAGCGAGTATACAACCTAAATAAGAACTTATGCGCTGTAATGAATCAAGCTATTAATTTATTTATAAAATACTCCTAGAAAAATAGTGGAGTCATAGTATTTAAATTGACCCAAAAATCACTATTTAATATTATTTTACTGAATATCTAAAATATAATATTTTTAATAACTATAAATTCATGATTAAATCCTTTGCATTAGCATGGAAAAATGCTTTTGCCTTTAAAGGGAAAACATCAAGAAAAGATTTTTGGTTTTATGAATTAGCAAGTTTAATTTTATTTATAACATTGAATGTTATTCAAAATTTGCTTTTTAATTTTCAGTACGCTTTCCTTACTAATGACCCTATAGTTTTTGGTTTTTCTCTTCTTAGCACAATATTTGCCGTTATAAGTCAAATAATATCGATTGTTTCTTTATTTTATATCCTGGGAAATATTCTAGTTGGTTTATCAATTTCAATTAGAAGATTAAATGATATTTCGAAGAATTGGAAATGGATTTTTATTCAAATTCTTCCAATCTTAGGTTCAATATATTTTATTTATTTAATGTGCAAACCTTCTAATGCAAATTTACAAGAATAATAAAAACAAATAAATGTAGCAGTTAATCGGAGGGGGATTTAAGAAATTACTACTTTAATCTTTTATATGAATTGATATGAAAGGATGTGGATAATCCAAATGTCTTCATTACATCTAAGATTTTCATTTTTGTATTCAAACTAAAATAAACCTAATGATTCACCAAGATTATATTTAGGTTCATTATTAGGATCTTCAGAAGTATTTTGTGTTTTGATATTTTTATTCTGTATTGCGTATGCAGTGGCATCAGATATAGATTTATTAATCTCAATAACCTTTGATAAGGGGATAATAATCCTAGCTATTTCATTTGCATATTTTTCTGTTGATGTTTCTATACCTACCGCTGTAGCTAAAATAAGCATAAGATTTTCATCTTCAATATATGCTCTACTAATGCTATGTATATAAAAATCTGGCACTAATTGTCCTTGGTTCCCATATACAGTTTTTCTTTGATCCATCATTGTAATAATTTCAGATTAGGGTCTCTATTAGATGATATTAATTGTCCTGTATTTTTTATCAATTTAGTAACTCCTTCGCAACTTGCAATTCTTCTTTTAATTTTTTCATCTAAGATGACTTTTTTTAATTTGAATTCGTTAGAAGCTTCTGTCGTATCAAAAAATATTTGGAAGATAGGATCTCCTCTTTTAATATAAAAATCTTTTTTAATATCAAACCATTGTGTGGCGAAATTTAGAGATCTTTGCCAAGAGTAAATGTCAAATCTTCCTTGTATCAAACTCCAAGATTTAATTATTTTTTGAGACGGTGCTTCAAGTTGGTTAATCCAAACTGGGATATCTGAGAAAAAAACATAGGGCATTTTGAATTGTAGGATTGGTATATTTTTATCTATCCATAATTCTCTTGGTTCAATACTTATAATAGATGGCAAAATTGATGCATCTACTTCAGTATCTGGATATACTCCTCGAATATCAATTTTGTGTTCACTAGTCTCTATTGCTTTTAGTTTTATAGTATATGGAGATCTAATATTAAAAATTCTATTTAGAGTTAAATTGTGAACAGCAGGACATCTAACTACCCCTTCAGATTTTACGTTAGATGATTTTTTTTTAAAATTAATTTGAGAGGATTGAGGTTCAAAAAAGATAGAGGAAGATAATTCCTCAGCAATGCACCAACCTATATCTATTATCAATTTAATAAATTAGTTTATGGACCATAACAAGTGTTTCCATAACATTTCATAGTACCGCTTGGACCATATGTTGTATTTCCATAGGTCTTATAGGTACCTCTTGGCCCATACATTGTATTGCCATAGCTTTTATAAGTACCGCTTGGACCATATGTTGTATTTCCGTAACTCTTCCACGTACCAGTTGGTCCATAGGTGGTATTACCATAGGTTTTATATGTACCGCTTGGACCATATGTTGTATTTCCGTAGCTTTTCCACGTATTTGCTTCAACTTGTTGTATTCCAAAAGTTAAACCTGCAGCTGTGCAAATACCAATAATTTGAACAGAGCTTATTATATTTTTTGTTAAATTAATTGAACCTAATCTCATATTAAGAAAATAATTTTAAGGTCCATAACAAGTATTACCGTAACAACTTATTGAACCATTTGGACCATAAGTTGTGTTTCCGTAAGTGCTATATGAACCGCTTGGACCATATGTTGTATTTCCGTAAGTGCTATATGAACCGCTTGGACCATAAGTTGTATTTCCGTAAGTGCTATATGAACCACTTGGACCATAAGTTGTATTTCCGTAAGTGCTATATGAACCATTTGGACCATAAGTTGTATTTCCGTAAGTGCTCCAAGTATTAGCATCTACAGGGATAATTCCAAAAGTTATTGATGCTGCCGCAAAAGTACCCGTTAATTTTAATGGGGAAATTAAACTATTATTTAAATTTATTGGGCCTAATTTCATAAAATTATTATTATTTACCAAAAATAATACTCTAAAATTTTCTTTTGACAATAAAAGTTAAAAAAAATTAATTTTAAGATCTAATCAGCTTTTACTACTGATAATTTGCCCAAAATTATGTTTAAGTAAATTATTACATTTATCACAGATAGTTATGATTATAGGATTTAACTTTCATAACTATTAATTCCAACATAACGATCTACTTTCATAACAACTATCAAGATCTGATTCTAAAAAGTAAAATTTCAAAATTTGGATTGAAATTACGAAATCTTTACTTTATAACGTGAAAAATTATCTAATTTAAGTTTTGGTTAATGAATATAGGATAAAGATTAATCTTTACGCTATTTCTCCAAGTAATGCAATAAAATTTTTTCAACAAAAGTATCCTAAAGCAATAGATATATATGTGATACAAGATTTATTTACAAGTTAGTAGGATAAATAATTAACTGTAAAATCTTAGTTTGCATTCTTTGTAGATTTTGCTTATATAAGTTTCCCTATAAAAAAAAATGGAAGAAGAAAGTATTACTGAACGAACAAAAGTAATTGGAGAGATATTGAGTGATAAATTTGAAGAAATTGAAAATCGCGCTTTGGGTAAAACTGAATCTGGAATGCCAGTAGGTTTTTATGATTACGATGCCATGACTCAAGGACTGCCAAGAGGTGGAATAATTGTTTTGGGAGGAAGACCTGCGATGGGTAAGACCTCTTTATCTTTGAATATGGCTTTAAATGTTTCTAAAACGCAGAATCTTCCAGTTTGTCTATTTCATTTTGAGATAAGTAAGGAACAAATATCTAATAGATTTTTAGCAATGGAGTTAGGAATAGAATCAGGCAGATTAAGAACGGGCAGGTTACAGCAAGATGAATGGTCTTTATTGAGTGAGGGTATTGATTCTTTGAGCAAATTACCCCTACACATAACAGATCAACCAATAAGTTCAATTAAAGAGATGCAATTAATCTGTCAAAAGATTAAAGAGGAATCAGAAAAAAAGAGTTTAGGACTTGTAATTCTTGATTATGTTCAATTACTTGATTATTTGCCTATTTCAGATGTATCGAATCGAGAAGAATATTTATTGAAATTAGCGAAGAGTCTTAAAAGGATGGCAAAGGAACTTAATGTCCCTATTATAGTTATTTCTCAACTAAGCAAGGATGTAGAGAAAAGAAAAAATAAGAGACCAATGTTAAGTGATATCAGAGACTTTGAACCATTAGAAGTTTATTCAGATATTATTACCATGATTTATAGAGATGAGTATTATAATCCAGAAACTGAGGATAGAGGCATTGCAGAAATAATTACCTGCAAGCACAGAAATGGTCCTCTTGGAACAGTTAAATTATTATTTGAACCCCGATTTACAAGATTTAGAAATCTCGTTGACTAGTTTATACTTACTAATTAAATTGTTCTAGTACTAAATAAAATCAATTTTGTGATGCCAATATCAAATTAACTACTTAAGTTTCAGTAAGTCCAGTGGTAGATAATTATTTATATAAAGGAAAAGTATTGTTGAAGTTCCAATTACAGAACCTATAAACCCTACAAAAAAATTACTTAAAAAGCTAGGCTTTCTTATTTCTGAATGCTCGCTTTTTTCTTTTTCGAGATCAGGTGACTCTACAACTTTTAGGCGCTGATTGTTTTTTGGCTGTTTAAGTTGTTGGTGTCGGATGAGTGCTTCGAAATCAGGCATGGAATTTGAGATGCAATGGAACAGTAGGCAGACCAGCCCGTCATTCGACGAGGATCTGATCTTCCTAGATCGTCTACAGCTTCAAATACTGCATTTCCAGATGCTTCTGCTTTATCAAAGGCTGAAAGTAAAGGAATAAATGTATCAAAAACGTATAAACCAAAATTTTCTAAAGCTGCTTTAGCTTGTTGGGCTGCTTTTTGTTGCCTAAAATCTACTTTTACAATTACAACTGCATAATTAACTTTTAGAGTATTTAATAGACTGGCTAATTCAACAGTTAATTCAACAGACCTTGCTTTTGCAGTTGTGGGTAGAATTACTAAATCTGATCCGTATGCAAGATGTTTAAGTTCTTCTGTATCACTGCTTGCTTGCCCATCAGTAATAACAATTTCGGAAGATCTGGAGGCTTTTGCAGCTGAACTCACTGGAAAAACAGGGAATTTAAGGTTCCCTCTGGATGAGTAGGCTAATGCTGATCTATTTTTATCAGCATCGACTATACATACTTTTTTGCCTTCAGAATGCCATACACTTGCGAGGTGAATACTTGTACAAGTTTTAGCAACTCCTCCTTTTTGCCCGCAAACAGTAATAAACAATTTTTTACTAATATTTTCCTTACTTTGGAGAATAATTTCTTAATGTCAATAGGTAATTATTTGAAAAGTTTTAAAACTTATATTTGATACATAATGTTTTGTAGAATATCTAGTTTCAAGTAATCTTTAAATTGTATTTAAACTTTAGTAAGTGAAAAAAAGAATTGGATTAGGAACATGGTCTTGGGGAAATCAAATTTTTTGGGATTATCAAATCACTAATGATGATAATTTACGTCAGACTTATCAGGAAGCATTAAAAAGAGGGTTTAACTTAATTGATACTGCAGATTCTTATGGAACTGGAAAACTTAATGGTAGAAGTGAAGAACTTTTAGGAAAATTTTTATTAGATACTTCTTATTTTCAAAGAAAAAGAATCCAAGTAGCAACTAAGCTTGCTCCCTATCCATGGAGAGTTGGTAATAATGGCCTTACTAAACCCTTTCTCAAAAGTTTAGAAAGATTAAATAATAAATTAGATATAGTCCAAATACATTGGTCAACTGCAAAATATAACCCTTGGCAAGAATTACAATTATTAAATAATCTTTGCGATTTAATTGACAAAGGCTTTAATTTTCAAATTGGGTTATCCAATATTGGGCCTCAAAGATTAGAGAAAATCATTCAATACTTATCAATAAGAGATAAGAAAGTTAAAAGTGTTCAGATTCAGTTTTCTTTGTTATCTCCTAACTTCCTAAAACAGATTAGTGTAAAAAGAATCTGCGAAAATAATGATATTGATTTTTTTGCTTATAGTCCTTTATCTTTTGGAATACTATGTATGGATCCTGAAAAAGATGAAGACAAGCAAAATTCATTTCTACGTAGTTTGATTTTTAACAATTATAAAAAATCAACTATCGAATTAAGGAGATGTCTTAAAAAGATTGCTATCTCAAGATCAGTTTCACAAGCTCAAGTGGCAATTAATTGGTGTTGTTATCAAGGAGCTATACCTCTAGTAGGAATGAGGAAAAAGTCTCAAGTTATTGATATATCAAACGTATTTAAATGGAATCTAAATAAAGAAGAATTCGAAATGCTTCAACAAGCTTCTAAAAAATGTTTGACAAAAATGCCAAGTAATCCTTTCTCAAGTTTGTAAAAAAGAATTTTATAAATATTTATGCAGATATCTTTTTATTTTTTTTTTATCTGATTATTGCTCCAAAGTTCTGTTGGAAAATTTGAACCTGCAAATCTTAAAACTCTAGGTTTAAGGTTTATTAATAAGTCATTAATTTTATTTTTTGTGCTCATTTTTCTTATTAATTTTCTAATACGTTAAAATAAATTTTTTCTAATCTTCTCAGTATTTATACTCATAAAGTTTAAAAAATAATTTCTAATACATTCTCTTGAAGTAAATTTTACAAATTAATAAATTATCTAATACAGTCTTTGATTAATTTAGAATGGTGGAGCCCTTCCAGGCTCCTTGGATCATTTGGTTGATAAGGCTGATATCACCCCATCTCCTTTGAGATCAAGCAGCAACTGGTGCTGTTTGACGGGAGAAACTAACTATTTTGTTAGCGTTTGTGTTTTTGCTCTAACCGAGCAGGCTTCAGTCATCTTCCTTACGCCCCGTCGAAACCATTACAACCCCAGCAGTAAATGGAGTTGAGCGGAATCGAACCGCTGTCCGAAACATTGGTTGAGATCACCTAGTCCGAGTGGACATTTATATTCTGGCAGGCAAAATGATTATTGAATAGTTATTTCATTAATTTTTTTAAATTTCTATGAATGTAATTGCATCATCTCCTGAAGGTTTAGAGAAATATTTAGCAAGTGAGATTATTGATTTGGGTGGATTTAATATTAATACATATAAAAGATCAGTTTCTTTTGAGTGTGATTATGCCACTTTCTACAGAATTCATTTTTTTTCAAGAGTTGCTTTTCGTTTTTATAGAGAAGTTGCAAGTTTTGTATGCTTTGACAGGCTTTCTTTATATGAGGGAGTTAGAGATTCATTTGATTGGTTAAAATGGTTACCCTCTGAAAAAACATTCAATGTACAAGTAACTGGTAGAACTTCGTCGTTGAGCCATTCTCATTTTACTGCTCTTGAGGTTAAAAATTCAATTACAGATCTTCAACAATCTGTTTGGAACAAAAGATCAAATATTTCTTTAGATAATCCTGATTTGATAATTCATTTACATTTAAATAATGATCGTGGTGTTCTTAGCTTGCAGAGTAGTTTTGAAAGTCTTCATAAAAGAGGTTACAGACCTGCTATTGGAAATGCTCCACTTAAAGAAAATTTAGCTTCTGGATTATTAAAGATGACTGAATGGAACGGAACTAAACCTTTGGTTGATCTTATGTGTGGTTCAGGAACTTTTTTAATAGAGGCTATTAATCAAATTCTTAAAGTTCCACTTAAATCTCAGCCATTTTATCTTTTTGAAAATTGGCTCGATTTTAATAAAGATGTTTATCTAGATGAGAAAAAAAAAGCTCAGAAAAAAGTTATTACCTTTGAGAAATTATCAAAGATTATTGGTTGTGAGATTAATAAAGATGTTTTTGATCAAGCAAAAGCAAATATAAAACTAGCAGGACTTGAAAATTATATTGAGTTACTAAATGATGATTTTAAAAAAATCCAATTGAATTCTCCAGCAGGATTAGTTTTATGTAATCCACCTTATGGAAAAAAACTAGGTGATGAAAATGAATTAATTAATTTATATACGGATATGGGTACCTTTTTGAAGAGAAATTTTTCTGGTTGGGAATTCTGGTTATTAAGTGGGAATCCAAGACTCACAAGATATTTAAAAATGAAATCCTCTTTGAAAATCCCAGTAAGTAATGGAGGCATTGATTGCAGATGGATTAAATATTTAATAAGGTAATTTATTTTTTACCTAATACTGCCTTTGTTGTTTTTCCTAATCCCTCTAATGTTTGGGGTAGATAAGGTCCTTTAGCTAGTTTCCCGCCTAGCTTTAAACTCAAACCTGCAAGAAACAAATCAACAAAAATCATTAGGAGTAAATTATATTCTGTCCTCCAATTATTAAATTTACTAAGAGTTAGATAAGAAATAATGTGAATACAAATTAAGACCAAAAATAATAATATTCCGCCTATGGCAATAAATATACCCCCGCTTATTAATCTTCTTTTTTCTCTATCAACTTCTTGAAGCGCTATTCGTACATGTAAATCCATTACTGAACTTGCAATTGCTGAGATCCTTGAAGCTGTATTAGCAAAGTTTTTGCTTTTGGGTTTATCCATTTATTTTCTTCCGCTATTGATTAAACTACCTATCAACAATCCTATACCAGCCGCAATAGCAATAGATAAAATTGGTTTTTTCCTAATTGGGCTTTCTATTTTTGGCCTTAATGTATTGTTCAGTTCATCCAGTAATTCTTCTAATTGACTTTCAATTGGCTCTATTTTTTCGGCAATTTCCCAATTATTTTCTTGAATTGAATCAATTATTTCAAATAATTGATTTTTAATACCACTCGCAGAAGTTCCTGTATGACTTGCGATTACTCCGACTAAATCATCAATACTTCCTTTTGCAGTATCAAGAGTTTGCTGAGCAATAGTAGGCCATTTTTCTTGTATTATAGGAATTAAACTATCGATTTTTTCACGTAACCATTTTTCTGAAATGCCTTCTTTTTCTGGCAGAACAGAATCTTCAACTGTTTCTTTAACTTCTTTGGGAGGATGAAAAGCTTCCATTAATCCACCTTGGTTACTTTTAGAGTAGTCTGTATTTTCTTATTATGAAACCCTTTTATATAGATTTGTTTTTAATAATAAAATAATAGAGATATAAAAGTTTATTTACATTTCATTTATCTCTCCTTTTATGGAATAAGGTTTTGTTAAGCTATTACTGACTTTACTTAAATTAAGTTTTTATTTCATCATGGATATTACACTTGCAGCAATTATTTTTGCATCCCGAACAATTCCAACTGATTTTGGATTGGTAGCAGCAGCTATTGCAGGAGCTGGTAGTTTGCTATTTATTGCTTTGAGATTTGTTCCTGATGCAGGTAATTAGGTTTTACATTGGAGCTTAATTGTTATCTAATATCTAAACTTAAATGTAGAAATGCAATAAATTATAGATGCATTAAATAATGAACCGATGGGTTTTACTTGAACATAAGATTCTAAGTAATAATTTATGTGATATTCACTATGATTTTCTCGTCGAAGATAAATTAGATTGCTTTACTTGGAAATTACAAAAAATTCCTTTAATTCACAAAGGTTTTGTTAAAATAGACAAACAAATAAATCATAGATTGGTATGGCTTTCTAGAGCTGAATATAAACTTTCTAATAATAGAGGTTTAATAAAAAGAATTGATCATGGAACTTTCACTTATATTTATCAAAATCAAGATGCTCAAAAAATAAAATTCATATTGAACGGCAAATTATTAAAAGGATCATTAACAATTGATGGGAATTTTTGTCAATTAACTAAAAATAATTAATTTGTTTTTATAAATAATCTTAATATTTCTCTTGAGATTTTTTGAAAAGTAGCTATTCTTACTTAGCTATTGTGACTTGCGATTGGTACACATCAATCAGGTCGAGTTTGAAAATTTTAAATCTTTCGGGGGAAGTGTAAAAATTCCTCTCGAAGAAGGTTTTACAGTGGTCACTGGTCCAAATGGATCTGGAAAAAGTAATATTTTGGATGGGATTTTGTTTTGCCTCGGCTTGGCAAATAGTAGAGGTATGAGAGCGGAGAGATTACCAGATTTAATAAATAATTCGAAAGTAAAAGAAGGTAAATCTTCGGAGACATTTGTTACCGTAAAGTTCAATATTGAAGATTGGTCCCCAAGAGAAGATATTCCACCTTTGGAGTTAGAAGAGGACGATATTGCTCTTAATAAAGATCAAAAAGAATGGGTAGTTTCTAGAAAATTACGGCTAATGCCTGGTGGATCATATGCGTCGACTTATACCTCTGATGGACGTCAATGTACCTTACAACAAATACAGAGAATTCTTAGAGATATAAGTGTTGATCCAGAAGGCAGTAATGTTGTGATGCAGGGAGATGTTACCAGAATAGTATCTATGAATAATAAAGAAAGGAGAACACTTATTGATGAATTGGCAGGTGTAGCTCTTTTTGATAGCAGAATTGAGCAAACGCATTCAAAACTTAATGATGTTTTTGAAAGACAAGAGAGATGTGAGATTTTAGAAAATGAATTGCAATCTAGTAAAATTAAACTTGAAAAAGAATGTGAAAGAGCAAAAAAATATAAAGAGTTAAAGTCAAAACTTCTTTATATTAAAGAGATTGAAAAAGTATTTTTATACGATAAGCAAGTTCAACATATTGAATTCATTAAGAAAAAAGCAATTGAATTAGATAAGAATAAGATTCTATATAATCAACAAAAAGAATCTCTTGGGAAAGAAATATTGGTATTGCAAGATGCAATGAAAGTTATGATTGCCGAATTAAAAGAGAAAGGTGAAGATAACTTAATAAAAGTAAATTCTGATATAGGGAGTATCAATTCAAACTTAAGAGAATTAGAAAGAATAGCTATTGTTAATAAAGAGGCAGGTATTAAATTACAAGCACAAAGGGATAGTATTGCAATATCAAAAAAAAATAATGAATTAGAAAAGAATCAACAAGAGAACTTTAATGATAATTATTTAGAAAAATTAAACCTCGAGATTAAAGATTTAACTTTAAAGCATAAGTTATCTAGAAAAAAACTTTCTGATGCTGCTGGTGAATCAGGTGAATTTTCAAAGCAAAGTATAAAGTTGAATAATGAATTAGAAACTTTAAAATCTTTAATCCAACCTCTTGAATCTAGTAAAAGGAATATTGAAGAGGAAATCATACAAATTAATATTCAAAAAGACGAAATAGTATCTCAAATAGATTTATTAAAGTTAGAAAAACAAAAACTTTCAGAATTCAATCAAATTAATGGAAAATCAAATGATACAAAAAATCGCAGGTTAAGCAGTATTAGATCTGAAATTGATACTTTAAAAACTGAAATAGATGTATTAAATAAAACTAAATTAAGGCTAAACAATGAACAATTAAGGCTTGAAAAGGATTTATCAAGATGTGAAAGTAGAAAAGAGGCTTTAAATGAAACAAGGGGATCTTATGCATTAAGAATACTTTTAGAGGCAGGTCTAGAGGGTATACATGGATATGTTGCTCAATTAGGCGCAGTAAATGAAAAGCACAGGTATGCATTGGAAATTGCGGCTGGTAATAGACTTGGACAAATTGTTGTTGATAATGAATCTATTGCGTCAAGAGCAATTGAAATTCTTAAAAAAAAGAAAGCTGGAAGATTAACTTTTCTTCCACTTAATAGAATTAAAAGTTACAAAAAAAATTTCGCACTTACAAGATTTGAAAATTCTAAAGAGTCTGGATTTGTAGATAAAGCTATTAATTTAATTGATTGTGATGATATTTATGCAGATGTTTTTAAATACGTTTTTGGAGATACATTAGTCTTCTCAGATTTAGAGTCAGCGAAATCATCTAAACAAAAAATTAGAATGGTTACCCTTAGTGGAGAACTTTTTGAAGTTAGTGGTGCAATCACTGGAGGGAGCAAGGTTAATAAAGATCTTGCTTACAGGTTTGGAACTAATAATGATGTTGATGAGGCCCACCCTATAAAACAACGACTACATGTAATTGAAGAAGCTTTGAGGAAATCAGACAAGGATTGTTTAATTAAAACTAACAATTTAAATAAACTTAATGTTGATCAGAGAGAAATACTAGAGGATTGTGCATCCTCAAATAAAGAAATCGAAGTAAATAATAATTCTCTTAAAGTTTCGATGCAAAGAATTAATGATAATAATTCGAGGTTAAGCAAGCTTACTAGCCAAAATAATTTATTTAATAAAAAATTGGATCTTATTCAGAATCAAATAAAACCTCTTAAAAAACAATTGGATGACTTGGAGATGATCCTTAAAAAGAATTATGCAGATAATAAAACATCCGCTTTGACGGTTCATAATAATGATTTTGAAAAGTTAGATAAAAAACTTGAATTATTAATTCAAGAAAAAGATCAATTATTAAATAAAAAGAATCAATATGTTTTAAATAAAGAACGCCTTAAAAATCAATTAAATCTAATATCTCTACAAGAAAAGAATCTAGAGCAATCAGTTAAAGAACTTTCTATTGCCCATAACGAATGGATAAAGAAAAGAGATCATTATAAAAGAGAGCTTGCCAGTCTTGATGATCAAAAATCAGAACTTGAACAGGATCTTGGAATATTAAGAAGAAAAAGGGATGAGTTGAACTCATCAATCTCTAATAAAAGACAAGAAATAAATCAGTTCACTTTGAAGTTGGAATATCTTGAAAGAGATATAAGTTCTCAAAATGAGGAAATGCGCAGTGAGACTATCAAGTTAGAAAATTATAAAAAAGAGCTACCTGAACCTTTGCCTAACTTGGGAGAGTATGCGAATAAGACTCTTGATTCATTGCAATCAGAAATTTTAATGATTAATGCGAAAATTGAAAGTTTAGAACCCGTAAATATGTTAGCTCTAGATGAATTAGAAGAATTGACTGCAAGGTTAAATGATTTAATGGAACGATTGGAAGTTTTATCAAATGAAAGATCTGAATTGTTATTAAGAATAGAAACTGTTTCAACTATGAGACAAGAAGCATTTATGCAGGCATTCGTGGAAGTTGATAAACATTTCAGAGAAATCTTTGCTAATTTGTCTGATGGAGATGGATTCCTACAGCTTGAAAATACTGTTTCCCCCTTAGAGGGAGGTTTAACTTTAGTGGCTCATCCTAAAGGGAAAAATGTTAGAAGATTAGCTTCAATGTCAGGTGGAGAGAAATCATTAACTGCTTTAAGTTTTTTATTCGCTTTGCAAAAGTATAAGCCTTCTCCTTTTTATGCATTAGATGAAGTAGATAGTTTTTTAGATGGTATTAACGTTGAAAGGTTGTCAAAATTAATTTCAACTCAGTCATCAAATGCTCAATTTATAGTCGTAAGCCACAGACGACCTATGATAAGTGCATCTGAACGAACAATCGGTGTTGCTCAAGCTAGAGGTGCTAATACCCAAGTTATTGGATTACCAAATGCTGCATAATCTCACTTTTTTAAATTTTTACGTCAGAATGACAGAAAGACATTTATGAGTTTGTCGAAAACATCCACCAATAATAATCGCCGCAATTCTGTACCTAGCGAACGCTTATGGTTGAGGTCTGAACTTATGGGGACACAAGTCATTACTACTGATACTGGTAGGAGATTAGGGGTGGTAGGTGAAGTTGTTGTTGATATCGATAGAAGAGAAGTAGTTGCTTTAGGTCTTAGAGATAATCCTCTTACAAGATTTTTGCCAGGTTTACCTAAATGGATGCCTCTTGAAAGCATAAAGCAAGTTGGGGATGTAATTTTGGTTGATTCTTTAGATTCTTTAAGTGATAATTTTTCTCCTGAAAGATATGGGAAAGTTATAAATTGCCAGGTAATTACAGAATCTGGCCAGCTTCTTGGAAGAGTTCTTGGATTTTCCTTCGATATTGAGACTGGTGATTTAATTTCTCTTGTTATGGGTGCTGTAGGAGTACCTCTTTTAGGTGAGGGTGTTTTAAGCACATGGGAAATTCCTGTAGATGAGATAGTCAGCAGTGGTACCGATAGAATAATTGTTTATGAAGGCGCAGAGGAGAAACTCAATCAATTAAGTAGTGGATTACTCGAAAAACTTGGCGTCGGTGGTTCTTCTTGGGAAGAAAGAGAAGCTAATAGATATACAGCAAATCTTGTTCCAGTAGAGAATCAATTATTGTCAGGTTCTGAATCAGAAGATCAAAATAATCTGATGGAAGAATTGAAAGAAGAAGTATTCATAGAAGAAGAAGAAGATTATGAAGACGAACTTGAATATGTAGAAATTGAAACTGCAACAGAAAAAATTAATCAAAAAAAACAACTTTATTTGGATAATGACTTTACTGAGAAATCAGAATCTCAACTTGATGAAGATAATCAACTTGATGAAGAAAATACGACAGAATATGTCCTTAAAAAGCAGTCTAGGAATAATCGGGCTTCAAAGAGACCAATTCAAAGATCAAAAGAACCTTTAGATATCGAACCTGTTGAAGAACAAAAATTAGTTATTGACAAACCGCAATCAGAATCTTTTGAAATTGATGATCCTTGGTAATTAGCTAAGTTTTTTGATTGAATTAAAAATAATGTAAGCTAATTTTTGAACAGCTCCAGCTTTCCCTCTTTGTTTTAATAAATATCTTTTTTGTTCTTTCAAATATTTGTTATTTTTCAAGAGAAAAAGGGCTTCATTAGCTATTTGTTTGGGTGAAACGTTGCCTATTCTTTCTGGGATAATGAACTTGTTAGCTTTTATATTTGGCCAAGCAAAAAATTTATTTTTCTTTAAAAACCAATTTTTTAATAGAAAAGT
>QCTB01000003.1 GCA_003209055.1 Prochlorococcus sp. AG-670-O13 | reverse complement strand
TCTTAAAAGATTATTTCTAGATTCAGGATTTACTAAATTTAAAACACAATTACTTAAGATAATATCAACTGATTTGTCTGCTATTAATGGATTTAAATCTTTATCTAATTCATCGAGATTTTCAATTGAACCTTCAAGAAATTCTGTATTGACGAAACCTATCTTTTCTGAAAATTTTTTGGAAGCAGATCTTGATAATGTAAGCATTTCAGGATTTTGATCAACCCCAATTACTTTCCCCTTTTCCCCAACAATTTGAGAACAAATAAAGGCATTTTTGCCGCTCCCACTGCCAAGGTCTAAAACAATATCATTCTTCTGTACATATTTTGTTGGATCACCACATCCGTAATCTCTTTCAATAACTTCTTCAGGAATTGCTTCAAGTAAAACAGGATTAAAACCAACTGGTGTGCAAAGACAACTCTCTTTTTCTAATGCAGCAGAACCATACCTTTCTTGTATAGCATCTTTATGATCAAGACCTTTGAAATTTTTATTTGACCCATCAGTATTGCAGCAATCGCTAGACATTAAAGTAATCCTAATTCTTTAAATATAGCAAAAAAAAACCCCCCTAAGAGGGAGTTTTATTTTTGGAATTAAATTATTTAGTGTAGTTAGCACCTCTGTAATTTAATTCTGCTTTTTCGTTACTTGAAGAAGCGTCATCCATTCTATTGGTGTATACGTTTCTTCTGTAGGTAAGTTCAACAGGTTGCTTATTAACAGCCTGTTTGTTTTGAACGTAGTTTTTACCTCTGTAAGTTAAAGTAGTCATGTTTCGATTTGACAAAACGGCCATCCCCCGTTCCCTGGTATGACTCGAACTGCGCCCTCAATGAGGGTGAACGAAAATGTAGCAGTTGCTACAATATTATTATAAACCTATTTTTGTGCTACTGTCCAGATTTAACAGTTAGAAATAAATTTTTAATTTTTTTTTAATTATTATTTTAAGTAAATTTTATTATGAATTATTTCTAAAAAGTATTAGGTTTATATTTAATTTCGGCTTTTTAGTTAATTTAAATTTATGACAGGGTTTTTATATTTTTTGGGTAATACTTTAAGGTGGCCCGCTTTAAAACCAAAAGAATTTTTTTCTTTACATGCTTATTTTACTATTATTTATTTGATAACTTTTACTTTAAGTAAAAATGAAGTTAACCAATCAAATTTAGTATTTACGCTTGGAATTTTAGCTCCTCTTTTAATAGCTATAGGTCAAGGTCTTCCTATAAATTGCTTAGATTTTAAATCATCATTAACTAAGGAATTAAATAAAGATTCGTAAAAAAGATTTTTAAAAATAGCTCACAAAACTTGGACTACTTCGCTTATTTCAGGAATCATTTCTTTTAGCTTTCTTTCTATTCCCATTTTTAATGTCATGGTACTGCTTGGGCAGCTTCCGCATGCTCCTTGAAGTCTTACTTTAACAATGGGGCCATCAATTTCTGCTATTTCTACATTACCTCCATCTGATATTAAGAAAGGTCTTAGTTCATCTAAAACCGTTTCTACATTTTCATTCGTAAGTGGTAATGTTTCAGTACTCATAATTTTAAATTGACTTTATAATAAGCCTAGAAAGAAATGTGATTAATTGCAAAAAAAATAAATTTTCTGTTGTGACTTCTAAAAAAATCTTAAATAAAAATAATAGTTATGATGCGATATTGGTAGGGGCAGGAATAATGAGCGGAACACTTGCGTTACTAATTACAGAGATTTTACCTGAAATAAAAATATTAATTATAGAAAAGTTAAATAAACCAGGGAGTGAAAGTACTGGTGCATTTAATAATGCAGGAACTGGTCATGCAGCAAATTGCGAATTAAATTACACCCCCTTAGATGAAAATGGAAATTTACAAATAGATAAAGCACTTTCTATAAATCGTTCCTTTGAAAATTCAATGTCTTTATGGGCCTCATTGTATGCAACTGGGAAGATAGATATTAAAAAATTTTTAAAATTTATTCCTCATATAAGCTTTGTCACAGGTACTGAAGATATTTCTTTTTTAAAAAAAAGATTTAAAGCAATGTCTGAATATCAAGAGTTTGCAGATATGGAATTTTCATCATCTTTTAATCAAATAAAATGTTGGGCACCACTTATTACTAATAATAGAAATCCATTAGATAAAGTTGCAGCTACACGAATAAAAAGAGGCACAGATATCAATTTTGAGGCTTTAACAAAGGAATATCTAAATTATATTTCTAATAATAAAAATGTCGAAATTTGCTATAACACAGAATTAATAGATTTAAAAAAAATAGATAGAAAACAATGGAAATTAAAAGTTCGTTCACTAGATAGAGAAGTTTCCCTGATCACTTCATATGTTTTCCTAGGAGCTGGTGGCAAAACAATAAATTTTTTGCAAAAATCAAAAATTCCTGAAGCTAAAATATATGGTGGTTTTCCTGTTAGCGGAAAATGGCTTATTTGTGAGGAAAAGTCTTTAACGGAAAAGCATAATGCAAAAGTTTATGGTAAAGCAGATATAGGATCACCTCCAATGTCAGTACCGCATTTAGATACAAGATGGATTGAAGGCAAAAAATTTCTTCTCTATGGTCCTTTTGCTGGTTTCACGACTAAATTCTTAAAGAAAGGTTCTTATTTTGATTTATTTAGTTCAATTAAAAAAAATAATTTATTTTCTATGCTTGATGTTGGGATTAAGAATAACGATTTAATTAATTATCTTTTTTCACAATCTCTTAAGAGCCATAATTCTAGAGTTGAAAACTTGAGGAATATGATGCCATCAGCTGAGCCCTCGAATTGGTATTTAGAGAATGCTGGGCAAAGAGTTCAAATAATCAAAAAAACTAAAGATGGAGGTTCTTTGCAATTTGGCACGGAAATTGTCAACTCGGGAGATGGCTCACTTTCTGCTTTATTGGGTGCGTCTCCTGGAGCTAGTACCGCAGTTTCTATAATGATCGAAGTTTTAAAAAAATCTTGCCTTTTTAATTCTGATAAATTTGATCTTGAGAAGAAATTAAGTTATCTTCTTTATGAATCTGAATCGAAAAATGAAAGTGATAATAATTTTTTAGAAATTATTAAAAAAAGAAATAATTCTATTTTAGGTTTCCATCCATAATTTTAATTGGCTATTATAAATTAAGAAGAAAATATAGGAATTGTTCTTACATTTATATGACTGATATATCTGTTTCAAAAATAAGAAATTTTTGCATAATAGCTCATATTGATCATGGTAAATCTACTCTTGCAGATAGGTTGCTTCAAGATACTGGTACTGTCAAACAAAGGGATATGCAAGATCAGTTTTTGGATAGTATGGATCTTGAAAGAGAAAGGGGTATAACAATAAAATTACAGGCTGCGAGGATGAAATATAAAGCAGAAGATTCCCAAGAATATATTTTAAATTTAATTGATACTCCAGGACATGTTGATTTTTCTTATGAAGTAAGTAGATCTTTGCAGGCTTGCGAAGGTGCTTTATTGGTTGTTGATGCAAGTCAAGGAGTAGAAGCGCAAACTTTAGCAAATGTTTATCTTGCCCTAGAAAATAATTTAGAAATAATTCCTGTTTTGAATAAGGTTGATTTACCTGGTGCAGATGCAGAAAGAATAAAGGAAGAAATTGAAGAGATAATTGGATTAGATACATCTAATGCAATAAATTGTTCAGCCAAAACTGGAGAAGGTATTCAAGATATATTAAAAGCAGTTGTAAGTAGAATTCCTCATCCTAAAGATGAAATCAAATCTCATACTAAGGCACTCATTTTTGACTCTTATTATGATCCTTATAGAGGGGTAATTGTTTACTTCAGAGTAATATCTGGATCAATTAATAAAAAAGATAAGATACTACTTATGGCGAGTAAGAGACAATATGAATTAGATGAAATTGGTGTAATGGCTCCTGATGAGAAGCAAGTTAATGAACTTCATGCAGGAGAAGTTGGTTATCTGGCGGCCTCCATTAAGTCAGTAGCAGATGCAAGAGTGGGAGATACAATTACACTATTTAATTCACCGGCTAAAGATCCATTGCCTGGATATAAAACAGCAAATCCTATGGTATTTTGTGGATTGTTCCCAACAGATGCAGATCAGTATCCAGATCTCAGAGAGTCCTTAGAAAAACTTCAATTGTCTGACGCTGCGCTTAAGTATGAACCCGAAACTAGTAGCGCTATGGGATTTGGATTTAGATGTGGATTCTTAGGCCTACTCCACATGGAAATTGTTCAAGAAAGATTGGAGAGAGAATATGATTTGGATTTAATTGTAACGGCACCTTCTGTCATCTATAAGGTTAATTTAAATGATAAGGAGCATATCTTTATTGATAACCCCTCTACAATCCCAGATCCACAATCAAGAGAATCAATAGAAGAACCCTATGTGAAGATGGAAATTTATTCACCTAATGAATTTAACGGAACACTTATGGGTTTATGCCAAGAAAGAAGAGGTATTTTTATTGATATGAAATATATCACAACAGATAGAGTAACTTTGATTTACGAAATACCTTTAGCAGAAGTTGTGACAGACTTTTTTGATCAAATGAAAAGTAGAACTCAAGGATATGCATCAATGGAATACCATTTAATTGGATATAGAAAAAACGATCTCGTTAGGTTAGATGTTCTTATAAACTCAGAAAGAGCAGACCCTTTAACTTCAATTGTTCATAAAGATAAGGCCTATGGGATAGGTAGAGGCTTAGTAGAAAAATTAAAGGAGCTTATACCAAAACAACAATTTAAAATACCTATTCAGGCTTCAATAGGTAGTCGTATTATCGCGAGTGAAAGCATAAGTGCTTTAAGAAAAGACGTTCTTTCTAAGTGCTATGGAGGTGACATCTCTAGAAAAAAGAAACTTTTAAAGAAGCAAGCAAAAGGGAAAAAGAGGATGAAGGCAATGGGTAAAGTCGATGTTCCCCAAGAAGCTTTTATGGCAGTTTTGAAATTAAATCAGTAATTAATTTCAAATAAAAACTAAAAGCTATTTTATGTTTAAACAATCGGTATATTTTAATTGATTTGAATTTTTATTAAGTTGTGAACGCAAACTCACCAAATAAAGTTGCTCAGAATATTAGAAGAACTGGATTTTTAATTGTAATTTTATATCTTCTTATAGTTTTGACTATGAAAGTATTGGAGGTTAATAACTTTTTTGGTTATTCTTTATCATCTTTTAGCAGTGATATTTTTGCACCACCTTCATTTAACCATTTATGTGGTACGGATAGATTAGGAAGGGATGTTTGTTTTAGAACTTTACAAGGCTCATCCATAGCTATTGAGGTTGTATTACTTGCCATTTTCTTTTCTTTAATTTTAGGATTACCGTTAGGCTTGTTGAGCGGATATTTGGGAGGGATCTTTGATAAATGCTTATCACTTTTAATGGATACTATTTTTTCGATACCAGTCATTTTGCTTTCAGTAGTAGTAGCTTTTGTATTAGGTAAAGGGATTATTAATGCCTCTATAGCCTTGTGTATAGTTTATTCTCCTCAATATTTTAGGTTAATAAGAAATCAAACAATATTAGTTAAATCAGAGATATATGTTGAAGCGGCAAGAGTTTCGGGAGCTGATGTTAAAACTATAATTTTTAAATATATCTTACCAAATGTTATTACACCTTTGCCTATTCTTATTACTTTAAATGCTGCAGATGCGGTTTTAGTCTTGGGTAGTTTAGGATTCTTAGGTTTAGGAGTTCCTGCAGATGTACCAGAATGGGGCAGTGATCTAAATCTTGCGCTTGCTGCTCTTCCTACAGGAATTTGGTGGACTGCTTTATTTCCGGGCTTAGCAATGTTTTTTTTAGTCTTAGGTCTTTCCTTTATAGGGGAAGAAATAGATAATATTTTTGAGAAGTAATGATTAATTTTATATTTTTAAGTTTTTAATAACTTCATTAATTTCTCCATACTCATTAAGATTAGGATATTTTCTCCCAGACTTTCTGAAAATAGAAGCTAATTCAGGATAACTCCATTCAAATAATGTCTTTTGGTATTCTTTTGCACTTAATCCTTCCCCATTTAAAGGAAGTAGATTCTTATTTTGTCTTTGGCGTATAGCTTCAAAAAGTAAAATAGAAGCTGCTACGGAAACATTTAAAGATTGTACCATTCCTGTCATAGGGATAAAGATTGATTCGTCAACCTTTGAAATGAGTTCTTCACTTAATCCCCATTTTTCTGCACCTAAAACAAAACAAGTATTTTCTGAATAGTCAAAATTTCTATAATCGATCGAGCTAGCGTTAAGTGACGTTCCAAATAATTTATATCCTTTCTTCTTTAACCCAGATACTGCAGTAATTAATGTATCATAATTATTTATTTTGACCCATTTTTGACTTCCTTGAGCCGTACTGTTAAAAGTTTTAACTTTATCTTTCTCACAAATGAAGTTTGCCTCGAAAACTCCTGCTGCATCGCAAGTTCTTAATATTGCAGATAGATTGTGCGGCTTATTTACTGCTTCTACTAAAACGGTTAAGTTTTTCATTCGGCAATTTAAGACATTTTTTATTCGATCAAACCTTCTTGGCAAAATTGACATTTGAAAAAATATTTAAAATGTTAATTTAATTATATTCATTCCATAATAGATAATTTAAAATATAGATCTTTTATGTTTGATTAATTTACTTTCTATTAATTTAAATTCAATTTAGAGAATATTTAATTGATTATATAGTTTATAATAATTAAGAAATTAGATGTGATTAAATGGCTTACATTGAATGGGATTATACTGTGATAACAAGTATGGTTGAAACACAAGGTTGGTCATTACCTGAGCCAGATTCAAAAGAATGGAAAAATTTTAACGATGAACTTGGTGAAAAGATGAGAGGAGTAGGTATTGTGTTCGAAAAATATTGTAAATTTGCTCCGGATGTTGGAGAAGGAGTTCATTTATTAGACGACTAGTCTTCAAAAATTTTAAACCATTGATGTATCCCTTAATCAATGGTTATTAATACATAAGATAAGAGAGTTTTAATTAAATTAGAGCAAGAAATTATTAAGGCTTTATAAAGGTTATTTTAAATATGTAAGATTTTAGTTGATAGAAAAGATTCTTGAAAAAACTTTTAATTTTTTAATTGTCCACAAAAATGTTTTTTAAATTTTATATTTAGTTAAAAAGTAGTATGCAAAATAAATTAATTTTTTTATTTGATGGAGGATGTCCTCTATGTCTTAGAGAAACTAATTTCTTAAAAACGAAAGATGTCTTTAAGAAAATTAATTTTGTTGATATCAATAATGATAAATATGATCCTGTTTTATTTAAGGACATTTCATATAAAGAAGCGATGTCAAATCTTCATGGGATTTTAGAAAATGGAGATGTTATTAAAGGTCTAGATGTACTAGCATTTTCATATGAATTAATTGGACTAGGCTGGGTTTATTACCCTTTAAAAATTGATTTCCTTGCTCCAGTTTTAAGACTTTTTTATAAGTTCTGGGCAAAATATAGACTTAAGATTACTGGGAGATCAAATATCGAAAAACTTTGTACGACTGAATGTCAGCAATAAATATGGAAATTATTGATATAGATAGAATAATTGAGATGTGCTGGGAAGATAGAACTCCTTTTGAAGCTATTGAGCATCAATTTGGTCTAAAAGAAGAAGATGCAATTAAAATCATGAGAAATAATCTTAAACCAAAATCATTTAAGGTTTGGAGAAAAAGAGTTTCAGGAAGAAAAACAAAACATATGGAATTAAAAGACTCTACTAGATTTAAATCTACTCATAAAAGAAAGTTATAAATTTTGAAAAATTTACAAAGCAAAATATGTCCTGTTTGTAATAGGTCATTCAATTGGCGCAAAAAATGGAAAGATTGTTGGAAGGAAGTTAAATACTGTTCAAATAGATGCAGAAATAGGAAGTCATCAGTATGAATCAAATATCAATCATTTTCCCAAATCAACTTTTTAGAGAAAGTCCAATATTAGAATTTAATTGTGAGATTTTAATGATCGAAGATTCATTATTTTTTGGTAATGATAAATTTCATAAGTTAATTAATCATAAAAACAAATTGATCTTTCATAAAGCCTCAATGCTCGCATATAAAAAATATCTAGAAAATTTAGGTCATAAAGTTTTGTATATTGAAAACAAAAATAATATTTCTACATTTGATTATTTATCAAAACAATTAGAAGAAAAATATCAAAAGATAAACATTATTAATCCTCATGATTTTCTTATTATGAAGAGGATAAATAGATTTGTTGAAGCTTACAATCTTAAATTACAAGTTTATGAATCCCCAATGTTTATAACTAATGAAGACTTAAGAAAGTCTTTTAAATTAAACCCCAAAAAACCAATAATGGGAAGATTTTACGAGAAACAGAGAAGAAGCCAAAATATATTAGTTCATCCTGATGGTTCACCTCAAGGAGGAAAATGGAGCTATGATGAATTAAATAGAAATAAATTACCTAAGACTATAAATATTCCTCCAATCCCAAAATTTGTAAAAAATGAGTTTGTGATTAAGGCTGAAGAGGTAATTTCAAATTTAAAGATTAATTTTATAGGTGAAAGTAATAATTTTATTTATCCAACTTCTTTCGAAGAAGCAGATAATTGGCTTCATGATTTTTTAGAATATAGAATTTTTTTATTTGGAGATTATGAAGATGCAATTAGCAAAGAGCAAGTCTTTTTGTGGCATAGTTTGCTATCCCCTCTTTTAAATACTGGTTTATTAACAGCAAAAGAAGTTATAAATAAAGCATTAATTTATTGTGAAAAAAATAAAGTCCCTATTAATTCTTTGGAAGGATTTATTCGTCAAATTATTGGATGGAGAGAATTTATTTGCCTAGTTTATGAAAAATATGGTACAAAAATGCGGACTACTAATTTTTGGAATTTTGAGAATAAACCAATGCCTGATGCGTTCTATAAAGGATCTACAGGGATAGAGCCGGTAGATATTGTTATAAAGAATATTATTAAATACGGTTATTGTCATCATATTGAGAGACTTATGGTTATTGGTAACTTTATGCTTTTATGTCGTATACATCCTGATCAAGTTTATAAATGGTTTATGGAAATGTTTATAGATTCTTACGATTGGGTAATGGTTCCTAATGTTTATGGAATGAGTCAGTTTAGCGATGGGGGTATCTTTTCTACAAAACCTTATATTTCGAGCTCAAATTACATAAAAAAAATGTCTGATTACAAAAGTGGTCGATGGTGCTCAATATGGGATGGTTTGTTTTGGAAATTTATAAAAGATAATGAAACCTATTTTAGGAAGCAATATAGACTAGCAATGTTAACAAGGAATTTAGATAAAATGAGCAAGGAAAAGTTAAATGGGCATTTAACAATAGCCGAGAAATTTATTAGTAATCTTTATTAAATAAATTTTTAAATTAACAACCAATTTTAAAAACTTAAGAGAACCTTACATTATTACGAAATATTACAAACAGGTGTTAGGTTTATAGAAATATAGAAATTAAATGAGTTTTTATAGCTTTTTAAAAGTCAGTTTTCTTAGTGAGATTATTTTTTACGAATCGGATTGGATTACAAATCAGAGATTTAAATTTATCAGACTAAAAGAATCAATTTTGTTTAATTTAAGAATAATTAACTATTCTGCAAACAAAAATATTTGCTGTCTTTTAACTCAATCAAATTTTCTTATATATACTAATTAATGAAAAATATTAAAAACAATAAAATATTTTCTAGGGAAAAACTTCACTCCCTAAACATATATTTATTTTTGGGATTTAATTTAACCCTAGTGTCTGTTCTTGGATTTATTTGGTTTAATAATTCAATTAATAGTTAAGTTAAATATTGACAAATAAATAGTATATTTAGCGTATATTCCCAAATAAAAAATTTATACTTTGGCAACAGGACACCTTCAAAGAAAAGCATCTTGGGAAATTCTTTTAAAGGTAAGTTCTGGTATCTATTCGGATCATGCACTAGAGAAGGTGCTAAAAAATTATGAGTTTAACTCTTTAGACATAGCCTTCATAACTGAATTATCTTTTGGATGTATTAGATATAGAAAATTTCTTGATCTTTGGATAGACCATATTTCAAAACTTTCCCATCAAAAACAACCGCCAAAATTAAGATGGCTTTTACATATAGGTTTATATCAATTATTAAAAATGGATAAAGTACCTTTTTCAGCAGCTATCTCCTCCACAGTAGAAGTAGCAAAAAGAAGTGATTTAAAAGGTTTAGCTGGTACTTTGAATGCAATATTAAGAAATACTGTCAGAAATATAGAAAAAGATAATTTACCAAAAATACCCTCTGATGAAATAAGGAGGATGTCTTGTCTTGAATCATTACCATTATGGCTTGTAAATGAAATTGTTAATTGGGTAGGACTAAAAGAAGCTAAAAATATCGTTAAGGCATTTAATAAAAAGCCTTTAATTGATTTACGAATAAATACTCTGAAAACTAATCTAAATAATTTTTTGGAAGAACTTAATAAAGTTAATATAAATGGAGCAGCAATCAATCAATTAAATAATGGGGTTGCTTTAAGTTCTAATCCAAGATCTATAAAAAACCTTCCAGGTTATAAAGATGGGATGTGGGTAGTTCAAGATCGTTCTTCTCAGTGGGTTGCTCCTCTTTTGAATCCAATGAAAGGTGAAAAAATTCTGGATGCTTGTGCTGCCCCTGGGAGCAAAACGACTCATTTAGCTGCATTAACCAATGATGATGCTGAAATTTTTGCTGTAGATAGATCAGAAAAAAGATTGAAAATACTGCAATCTAATTTAGAAAGATTAAATATAAATAGTGTTAAAACTTTAAAAGCGGATGCTACAAGTTTGATTAATATTAAGTCAGACTTTATATCTTATTTTGATAAAATTTTAATTGATGCACCTTGCTCAGGAATAGGAACCATTGCAAGAAATCCTGATATAAGATGGTCTTTAAGTAAAGATAAAATAAATCAATTAATTATTTTACAGGAAAGATTATTAGAAAGTATCTTCCCTCTTTTAAAAAGAAATGGAACTTTAGTTTATTCAACTTGCACAATCTGTCCTGATGAGAATAACTTACTAATTAAAAGATTTTTGTCAAGAAATAAGGAATTAAAATTAAATAGTGAAAGACAAATTTTGCCAAGATTTGATAAACCTGGAGATGGGTTTTATGCAGCAAAAATTACTTATAAATAAGAAAAAAATTTTTTATTAATTTTCCAAATCTAAAATTATTTTACTTATGAATTTTTTCCAAAAATTAGCTGCATTACCACTTGATAAGCTTGATTTTTTGTTTTCATCAAAACCTATCCAAACTCCAGTAGTAAGATTATTTATTGAACCTATAAACCAAAGATCTCTATTTCCATCAGAAGTGCCTGTCTTCCCATATATTTTTTTACCTTTAATTGAAGCAGCTATCGAAGTCCCCTCCGATACTGATTTTTCAAGAAGATTATTTAAACTTTTGTTTACCTTGGGAGGTAATATTTTTTTGTATATAAATTTGTTTTCCCAAATTAATTCATAATTATTTGATTCTATTGTTTCAATAACGCTAGGTTTATATAGATTTCCATTGCTATTAAAAACTACATATGCATTTGTAATATTTAGAAGGTTATCTCCATAAGATCCAATAGCTAAGGGTAGAAATTCTTCAAGCCTTTGTTCATATCCTAGGCCAAATAAATTAGCTAAATTTATAATTTTTTTAAGTCCTATATCATTAGCAATTTTTAAGGGGACTATATTAGAAGAATTTTTAAAAGATTCAATTAAAGATATTTTCCCTGAGTATTTTTCTGAAAAATTTTTTGGACAATAATCTTTCCAGCAATTAGGTAAATCTTCAAATTTATTATCTAACTTTATACCTTCAATTAATGCTGCGGCATAAGGAATAATTTTAAAAGTTGATCCTAAAGGCCTTATGGGAGAGGTGACTCTATTAAATTCGTTAATTTTAGGATTTTTACTTGTGATCATTGTTCTAATTAAACCAGTGTTGGATTCAATTGATACCAAAGCTATTTCAATATCATTAGGCCCAATAGATTTTGCAATTTGTTGTCCTACTTCCTGCCAATTTTTATTGATACTTGATTTAATTCTTAAAAATCTATATTTTTTATGATTTTTAATTTTGTTATTTGCTTCTTCAAGAATATAATTTACTAATAATTTATCTTTTATATCTTTATTATTTATTTGATAATTTAATTTAACTTTTTCCTTAAGAGCTTTATCTTTTTCACCTAGGGATATGTAGCCATCAATATACATAGATTGCAAAATTTTATTTCTTTGTTTGATAGCTAAATCTATATTTTCGTAAGGAGAATAAATTGATGGAGCAGGAGCTAAACCTGCTATTAAGGCAATCTCAGATAAGGTTAATTCTGTTATGAGTTTCCCAAAATAAACCTGGGAGGCTTCATTTACCCCGTAAGCACCTGATCCTAAGTAAATATTATTTAGATATAATTTTAAAATTTGATTTTTACTGTATTTAAAATCTAGTAATAAAGATATTATTATTTCTTTAATTTTTCTTTGAATACTTAAATCATTATTTAAAAAAATTAATCTTGCTAATTGCTGAGTAATAGTGCTTCCACCCTCTTTAATATAACCATTTTGAAGATTATTTATAAAGGCTCTTGATAGCCCTATTAAGTCAATTCCATTATGATTTAGAAATCTTTTGTCTTCTCCAGAGATAAAAGAATACTTTAGATAAGATGGAATCGAATCTGTATTATCTAGAACATCAAATTTTCTACTTAATTTACTTAATACTTTATTATCAGAGGATAAAATTTCATAAGAAAAATTTATTGAGTTTGAATTGTTTTTTTTTAAAGGATCAAAATTTAAAGTAATCCTAATTAAATTTAGTATGAATAAAAATATGCCAAAGAAAATAAATATTGAGGAGGTAAAAATAAAATATTTATATTTTATTTTTCTCACTTTAGGCTACTAAAAAACTATGTCCTATTGCTAAAGCTGTTACTAACATCCCAGTAATTAGGAATGGTTGTGCACTTGCCTGATATTTAACATCAAATTTTAACGGGTCCCTTAGTAACCACATATCTTGAAATGTAATTTGAGGAATTACCAATAAAACTAAAATTACTGACGCTAAATGTTGCCCGATAATAATCAATACAAGAACCATTGCTAATTGAAAAATATCAATTAGGCCAGCACTTATTCGACTAGCATTTTTAATTCCAAATATTACAGGCAATGAATTCAATCCTAGTTTTGAATCGCCTTCAACACTTTTAAAATCATTTATTACTGCTATACCTAGCCCAGAAAGACTATAGGCAAGAGTTAGTAATGCAGTAACAATAGTTAATTTCCCGAACAAAGCTTGTCCCGCCCACCATGGGAGAGCTATATATGATGCTCCTAAAGCATAATTTCCTAACCATCCATTTTGCTTTAATTTTAATGGAGGAGCAGAATAGATATAACTTACGAAAGAGCCACCTAAAGCGAGTAGGAAGACAGAAGGAAAACTATGTTTTGCATACAAATCTAATAAAAAAGAAACGACTAGTCCACAAATAAGTAATACCCAAATTTGTATTTTTACTGCTTTAATAGAAATCTTTCCAGATGGGATTGGTCTATTAGGTTCATTAATTGCATCAATTTCCCTATCAAAAAAATCATTAATAGTTTGGGTATACCCTGCCAGAAGTGGACCGCTCATAAGCATGCATGCCAGTGAGGCTAAAACGTTACTTATTGTCCACTGAAAATTTCCGCTAGCAGCGGCTCCACAGATTACCCCCCATATCAAAGGTATCCAAGTGATTGGCTTCATCAATTGTATTCGTAGTTTCCAAATACTTGAAGTCTCTGAAGCCCCTTTAATTCCTAATAATTGTTTCGGATCATTCACTTTAGATATTCAACCTTTTTCAATTTCTTCTGGGAAAAACCAATTTTCTTCTCCATTTTGCAATCTAACAGTAATACCTATGCTTCTACCATCAGTCATTTTATAACCAGTTGTTACAACTCTTGGGTTTGATGCTATTTGATCAATTAACTTTGCAGGTAATCTATCTTGAACTTTGTTAATGTTAATTTTAACTTTACTACCTATTTTGGGTAATAATTTTGTTTCAGCCATAAGAGGTAAAATGAAAGCTATTATGCAAGATTAACAGTATTTGGTCAATTTTTTTTAAAATGGTAGCTCTTCGTTTAATTCCTTGTTTAGATGTTGCTAATGGAAGGGTAGTTAAAGGTGTTAATTTTATAAACCTTAGAGATTCTGGTGATCCTGTTGAATTGGCTTGTAGATATTCAGATGCAGGAGCTGATGAATTAGTATTTTTAGATATTAGGGCAAGTGTAGAGAATAGAAAAACTTTAGTTGATCTTGTCTCTAGAACTGCGAAATCAGTTAAAATTCCTTTTACCGTTGGAGGCGGAATAAATTCAATTATCTCAATTAATGATCTTTTAAGAGCAGGAGCAGATAAAGTAAGTTTAAATTCTTCAGCAGTTAAGAATCCATATATAATTACCCAAAGCTCTAAAAATTTTGGAACACAATGTATTGTCATTGCTATTGATGCTAGAAAAAAAACTAATAAAAATAATGAATGGGAAGTTTATGTTAAGGGAGGTAGAGAGAATACTGGTTTAGATGTAATAACTTGGGCAAAAAAAGTTGAGGAATTAGGTGCTGGAGAAATTCTATTAACTTCAATGGATGGAGATGGAACACAAAATGGATATGATTTACTATTGACACAAGCTGTTTCTGATGCCGTTAATATTCCTGTGATTGCTTCTGGAGGTGCTGGCTCTATAGAAGATATTTATGATGTATTTACAAAAGGTAAAGCTTCTGCAGCTCTTTTGGCATCATTACTTCATGACAAAAAACTGACTATCGAGGAAATAAAATCTTTTCTTATTGAAAAGAAACTAACAATTAGACCTAATGAAAAAAAATAATAATTTATCATTAATTAAAAATATTTAAATATGCAGAACAATAAAAATATTGAAGTTAAGAGTATTTTTAATAAAGTTTCTCGTAATTATGACTTTTTAAATAGTTTACTAAGTTTGGGATTACACAAATATTGGAAAAAGAAATTAGTCGATCTATTAAAACCAGTGGATGGAGAAAATTGGGCTGATTTATGTTGTGGGACTGGAGATTTATCTTTTTTACTCTTAAAAAAAGTTAGACCTAATGGAACTGTTACTGGAGTAGATAGCGCAGAAGAAATTTTAAACATTGCAAGGAATAAGTCGAAATTGATTGGAAATAAATGTATAGCTTGGGAGATGCAGGATATCTTTGAAATAGATAAAAATTCGAAAAATTATGATGGGATTTGTATGTCTTATGGTTTAAGAAATTTGGTAAATATTGAAGAAGGACTACAAAAAGTCTTTAGTCTTTTGAATGATCAAGGAAGAGCTGGGTTTTTAGACTTTAATCATTCCAAATTGAATTCCATAGCTGATAGATTTCAAAAAATATATTTGAAGTTAGTTGTGGTTCCGACTTCAAAAATTTTTAAATTAAGTAAAGAATATGCTTATATTGAAAAAAGTATTAAAAATTTTCCGGAGGGAAATAAACTAATGCTAATCGCAAAAAGAATAGGTTTTAAGAAGGTTGAATATAGGACTATTTTTTTCAATCAAATGGGAATATTAATTTTAGAAAAATAAAAAATTATCCTAAACATTTTTTCTCCAGCAAAAAGTACATTTCCCCCATCTTGATATTTCACCTTTTGGTGCAGGAGCATTACATAATTTACAAATAACCATATTATTATTCTTTATTCTGCTTGGATGATTTTCCCAGACTGTTTTTGCATGCATCTCATTTGTGGCTAAAGATTTGACTTCATAATTTTGTATTATCTTTATTTCATTTAGATTTATCCCAATTCTGCTGATAGTCTCCTTTAATGTGTGCTTGTTATATATCAAAGCTTGGCGCCATTGTGGATGATTTACAGCGATAGTAAGTATTTTTTGCTCAATCATAAGCGGTTTACATGCTCTAGATAATTCCAAACCAATTATTTTTTCCCAGTTTTCATTCAGTTTGGATAGTTTATCTAAGTCTTCCCAAGATTTTTTGAAATTATTAAGGCAATTTTGCATTGAATGTGGATATCTTTTATTCAATATTGGTAAATATTTTTTAATCAATTTGTATAATCAAAGTTATGGGTTTAGGATAATTTAATCTTATAAAGATTGCATCTTTTTAGTATTAAGGATTAGTGAAAGTATTAGGATCTGCAGCAAAGACAGCGTATTACTATAAAAAAATCCATGGATTTTCCCCGAATTGGAAACTTCAATACAAATTAAAGTGTAAAAGTACTGAATATGAACTAACAAATTGGATTCATAATTATCAAATCAAAAGATACAAACCAATAGTAATAGTAGCTAAAGAGCAATTATCAGGGATAGGTCAGAATTCTAGAATATGGGTTTCTCCTAAAGGAGGAATATGGTTAAGTGCAGCTTATCCAATATTTTCTTCAAAATTCTCAAGTGAGATATTCAGTCTTTCAGTTGCAATTAAGTTATGTGAAATGTTGAAGATGGAATCTATTAAAGTTGATTTGAAATGGCCAAATGATATTTACTTTGGTTCAAAAAAATTAATTGGATTTTTACCCAGAGTGATTACAAGAGGGAAAGAAATTATTTATGTAAGAATTGGGCTAGGCATGAATCTTTTAAATAAAACTCCATCAGAGGGCATTGCTTTATATGAGATACTTAATACTAAAAATATATGCGAATATTATTGGACTGCAAAAATTCTCAAAACTATTCATGAGTCAGTCGAATGTAATGATAGAAAACAATATATTATTGAAAACGCAAATAATTACCTTACAAAAAAATATTTACCAAGAGGTTACGACTCCGAAGATTGGAAAATTAAAAAGGTAGATAATAATGGCAATTTGAAAATTTATAATGAATTCCATGAAAAAACTTTAACGCGGTTTTAAATTTATTTGATTTTTAATTCAATTATTTTTCCATCTTTAAACCTTGCTATTTTTTTCGCCCGATTTGCGACTTCATCTTCATGAGTGACTAAAACTATAGTTATTCCTGATTCATGAAGTTTATCAAAAAGGTCTAATACATCTTCTGTCGTCTTTGAATCTAAGGCTCCAGTTGGCTCATCTGCCAGTAATATTGCTGGGTTATTGATAATTGCTCTTGCAATTGCTACACGCTGTTGTTGCCCACCTGATAACTGGTTAGGACGATTATTGATCCTCTTAGAAAGTCCAACCTTATCTAATGCATTTTTAGCTCTTTCTTCTCTTTCTATAGAATTTACACCTGCATAAATCATTGGTAAAAGAACATTTTCAAGTGCTGTAGCATCAGAAAGAAGGTGGAATTGTTGGAAAACGAATCCTAATTTTTGGTTTCTTAACTCAGCTAATTCATCATCAGATAAATTCTCAACTGGAATCCCATTTAATTTATAAACACCTTGAGATGGTCTATCTAGACAGCCAATAATATTCATTGCAGTACTTTTACCTGAACCACTTGCCCCCATAACAGCCAAATAGTCACCTTTATAAATATCTAAATTTACATTATCTAAGGCTTTTACAATAAGATCATCTTTACCATACGTTTTTGATACTTTTTCTAAGGTTGCAACTTTTTTAATCATTTATGAATACTTTTTCAAAACGTACTATTAGTAATAGCTAATATATCCTGTAAAAAAGGCGTTTCTGATACTGCTGAGTTAGCTAATTTAAAAAGAGGGTTAGAAAGTATCCCCCCTAGAGCCGTCACAGCTATACAAGTATATAAAGCAATTCTTAAAGGTGGTAATCCTATGATATTCCATTTGACTTCAGGATAAGATTTAACTATTTCAGAAGCTTCTTGGGGTTCTTTTACAACCATCATTTTTATAACCGAGATGTAATAATAGATTGAAATGACTGATGTTACTAATCCAATAACTACTAATAAATATTGATGATTAGCCCAGCCTGCAAAAAACAAGTATATTTTTCCAAAAAAACCTAACATTGGAGGTAACCCACCAAGAGAAAGAAGACACAGGCTTAGACCTAAAGTAATTAAAGGATCTTTTTGATAAAGGCCTGAGTAATCCGCAATTCTATCTGAACCAGTTCTGAGAGAAAAAAGGATTACACATGAGAAAGCTCCCAGATTCATAAATAAGTATGCAGCTAAATATAAAACAGTTGCTGATAGACCATCTTGAGTACCAGATACTATGCCAATCATTACAAAACCAGCTTGACCAATTGAACTATAAGCTAACATCCTTTTCATTGAGGTTTGAGCCAATGCGACAACATTTCCTAAGGCCATACTTAAAATTGCCAAGATAGTGAATAAGAGTTTCCATTGTTCATCGAAAGAAGAAAAAGTAGTGGTTAAAATTCTTATTGCGAAAGCAAATCCAGCAGTCTTAGATCCAACAGATAAAAAAGCTACTACTGGAGTGGGGGATCCTTCATAAACATCAGGTGTCCACTGGTGAAAAGGAACTGCAGCAATTTTAAAAGCTACAGTTGACAAGACAAATACAAGTGATAATGATGTAATAAATGATGGTTTATTTATTATTTCTGCACCAATTGTTGATAAGTTAGTGGAGCCACTTAGACCATAAAGGAATGATGAACCATATAAATAAACAGCGGCTGCAGCTGATCCAACAAGGAGATATTTTAAAGCTGCCTCTGAACTTCTTGGGTCTCTCTTGAGATAACCTGAAAGTAAATAACTTGCTACTGATAAAGTCTCTAAAGATATAAATACACTAACAAGGTCAGTAGATCCACACAAAAGCATGGCTCCTAAAGTCGCTGATAAAACTATTGCAGCGAATTCTCCGATTGGACTTCCACTCTGCTCGGTATAACGCCAACTAATGAGTAAGGAAATTAGGGTAGATAATGCAATAATTGATCTAAATGCAATAGCTAAATTATCTGAATTAAAGGAGCCAAGGAATGCATTATTAACCGGGCTACTCCACTGTAAAGCGAGACTTATAAGAGAACTACCTAATGAAATGTAACAAATTACCGGTGCCCACCTTGAGGCAGTCTTTTCGCCAGCTAGATCGACAAGAAGAGTACCAACAATACCAAGCAAAATGAAAGCTTCTGGAATAATTGCTTGAGCATTTAAATTAATTGTAAAGATTTCGTTGGGCACTTAATTAAATTGAATGTTTGATTGTAAGGATGTAAGAGTTAATCTTAACTTGATTATAATTTGTGGGTATGATTTTTGAAATACCGAGCATTATTGCTCAAAGGCGTTTCAATTAATCATAATATGCCCTAATTGATTAAAAAAACACCAATTTATTGAAATAGACCTTGGATCACACACTTGTTATTGTTGAAAGTCCCACAAAGGCAAAAACCATAAGAAAGTTTTTGCCTCCTAATTTTGAAGTTCTGGCTTCTATGGGACATGTAAGAGATCTTCCTAAAGGAGCAGCTGAAATCCCTGCATCAGTAAAAAAAGAAAAATGGTCCAGGATAGGTGTAAACACAACAGAAGATTTTGAACCACTTTATATTGTCCCAAAAGAAAAAAAGAAGGTTGTTAAAGATTTAAAAAATGCTTTAAAAGATGCTACTCAATTACTATTGGCAACTGATGAAGATAGAGAAGGCGAGAGTATAAGTTGGCACTTAATGCAAATTCTTAAACCAAAAATTCCAACTAAGCGAATGGTTTTTCATGAAATTACTAAAAAGGCGATTAATAAGGCTCTAGATGAGACTAGAGAAATTGATATGGAATTAGTTCAAGCCCAAGAAACTAGGAGAATTCTTGATAGACTTTTTGGTTATGAACTTTCTCCATTACTTTGGAAAAAAGTCGCTCCGAGATTATCGGCTGGCCGTGTTCAGTCGGTATCTGTAAGATTGCTTGTTAATAAGGAAAGACAAAGGAGAGCTTTTAAAAAAGCATCTTACTGGGGATTAAAGGCCTTATTGCTAAAAGATAACATCTCTTTTGAAGCCAAGTTATTTAGTTTAAAAGGCCAGAAAATCTCAAATGGTTCTGATTTTGATGAGAAGACAGGTACTTTAAAAAAAGGTAATAAATCTTTAATTTTGAATGAAGATAGAGCAAAGAGTCTGCTTGAATCTTCTTCTGAAGAAAAGTGGAAAGTACTCAAGATAGAAAAAAAACCCACAATTAGGAAGCCTGTCCCACCTTTTACTACAAGTACTTTGCAACAGGAAGCAAATCGAAAACTTCGACTATCTGCCAGAGAAACAATGAGATGTGCTCAAGGCTTATACGAGAGAGGTTTTATTACATATATGAGAACTGATTCGGTACATCTTTCCGAACAAGCTATTAAAGCGGCGAGAGAATGCGTAAATTCAAAGTATGGGAAAGAATACTTATCAAGTTCGGTACGCCATTTTAATTCAAATTCAAGGAATGCCCAAGAAGCTCATGAAGCTATCAGACCCGCGGGTGAAGCGTTTAAGGCACCTAGTGATACAGACTTGTCTGGAAGAGATCTCTCTCTATATGAATTAATTTGGAAAAGAACTGTTGCGAGTCAAATGGCTGAAGCAAAATTAACAATGATTAATGCTGAAATAGAAGTTGGGGAAGGTATATTTAAGTCAAGCGGAAAAAGTATAGATTTTGCAGGATTTTTTAGAGCTTATGTAGAAGGTAGTGATGATCCAAGTGCATCATTAGAACAGCAAGAAGTTATTCTTCCAAATTTAACTCTCGGGTCTAATCTAAAGGTCGCTAGTAAAGAGGCTACTCATCATGAAACTAAATCTCCTGCCAGATATACTGAAGCTGCATTAGTTAAAATCTTAGAAAAAGAGGGAATAGGAAGACCGTCTACTTATGCAAGTATTATTGGAACAATTGTTGATAGGGGTTATGCAAATATTTCTTCAAATTCCTTATCTCCCACATTTACAGCTTTTGCTGTTACTGCATTATTAGAAGAACATTTCCCTGATTTAGTTGATACTACTTTTACTGCAAAAATGGAATCTTCATTGGATGAGATTTCGTCAGGTAATCTTGAGTGGCTTCCTTATTTAGAAACTTTTTATAAAGGTAAAAATGGTCTCGAGGTAAAAGTTCAGAAAACAGAGGGTGATATTGATGGAAAAGCTTACAGACAAGTTGATTTTGATGATTTACCTTGTGTAGTCAGAATTGGTTCGAATGGCCCATGGTTAGAAGGGGTAAAAATAGATGAATCTGGGAATGAAATACAAGCAAAAGGTAATCTTCCAATGGATATTACTCCTGGGGATTTAGATAAAAAGAAAGTTGATCAAATTTTAAGTGGCCCCTCCGATCTTGGAACTGATCCAAAAACTGGTGAGCAAGTATTTTTAAGATTTGGCCCTTATGGCCCTTATGTTCAGTTAGGTAATAGTGAACAAGATAAAGCTAAGCCAAGAAGAGCCTCTTTACCAAAAGAATTAAAAACTGATGACTTAACTTTATCTGAAGCTCTAGAACTTTTAAGCTTGCCAAAACTTCTTGGAGAACATCCAGAAGGTGGAATTGTTGAGGCTGATAGAGGAAGATTTGGTCCATATATTAAATGGATAAAAAATGAAGATGATTCTGAAAATAGATCTTTAAAAAAAGAAGATGACGTATTTAAGGTTGATCTTAAGCGAGCATTAGAAATCCTCGCGATGCCAAAATTGGGTAGAGGCGGACAAGAAGTAATAAAGGACTTTGGGAAACCTAAAGAACTAAACGATAAAATACAAATTTTAAACGGAAGATATGGAGTTTATGTAAAGTGTGGAAAAATAAATGTCTCTTTACCTAAAGATACTGAAATAGAAAAATTCACAATTGATGATGCATTACATTTATTAGATGAAAAAATTAAAGATAAAAAGGTTCCTGCTTTAAAAAAAAATAAGGTAATCACTAAAAAGGGTTCAAAGATTAAAAAAAGAAAAAAATAAATATGGGTTTAAAAATAAATAATTTTTTTTTATTGATAATTTTTATTATGTTACAATCCTGTTCTGGAGGAAGAATTGGGGATTTTCTTGAATCTAGTTTTCAAAATATTGAAGAACCAAAAATAAAAGCAGTTATCAATAATAATTTAAAGAATAAGATTGATATAAAGTCTGAGGGAAATGCAGAAATAAATAAAAATGTTAAAGAACCAAAAATAAAAGAGGATGTTAATACAGATTTAAAGAATAAATTGGTTTTAAAGTCTGAGGGAAATGTAGAAAAAAATAAAATTGATAAGCAAAATATGTTTCAACAAAAAAAACAATATCAACCACAATCATACAAAATTATTATCATTTTAAAAGATGTAGATCCAAAAGATCCTACTAAAGATTTAAATACCATTCTTAGAAATTCTGAAGTAAATTTTGAAATAGAAAAGATTGAACGTTTTGTTGATTCAAAAATTAAAAGTATAAAAAATTAATTAAGTATTAATAAAAAATTCATATGAAATTTACAAAAAAAAATCAGGCACTTAAATTAATTGAACCTTCATATTTAGCATCTCTTTCTTCATTACTTTGGATCGCTTTATATTATTTACCTGTAGGCGGAGCATTATTAAGATTAATTTTACCTCTCCCTATAATCTTATTGCACTTGAGAAGAGGAACTAGAACTGCATTTGAGGGACTCATAATACAATTTTTGTTATTATTAATACTCATGGGTCCAATTAGAGGAACTTTATTTTTATTCCCATATGGGATATTAGCTTTTTGGTTAGGGTGGTCTTGGTTTAAGAAAAAAAACTGGTGGCTTAGTTGGAGTGTAGGAATTATTCTTGGAGCTCTCGGTTTTTTTATAAGATTATTTGCTTTATCTGCATTAGTTGGTGATAACCTTTGGGTAATAATAACAAAGGCAAGTTACGGTTTAATAGATTGGTTTATAGGAGTAATAAATTGGTTTATAGGAGTATTTAATTTACCTTTTTCTCTGCCTTTCCCTCCCTCAATTCTTATTATTCAATTAATCGCAATATTATTAATTATTTTTCAAGAAATGGTTTATGTTTTAACCATACATATACTGGCGCATTCTCTTTTCCCTAGATTAAATACAAATATTCCTGATCCTCCAAAAATAATTAATGGATTTGTTGATTTAGGTCTTTGATATTAAATAAATGCAGAAATCGTATTTAGGTTTAAAGTTATTTGGTGGAAATATTAATGAAAAATTATTTTCTGAAAGAATCGATCTTCTTAAAAAAGATATTGATAATTTTATTTTCTATCTTGTAATTGCTGGAACAGATACTTCTCAAATTCGAGGAATTTCTGCAGCAGGAATGGATTCAAAAGCTAGGAGGAAGACTGCATTGGCAGATGCTGAATTTCTTCTTTTTGGCCCCTCTGTTGATCATAAATATAAATTACCTTTTTTAAATTCAGGAGTTACTCCTGCATTAATAAGTTATGTTTGTTCGAGACTAATCTGTGCAAGTCCAATAGTTGTTCCTATAGGAATAGAAGAAAAACCTTATTTTAGTCATTTAGTCGTAGAAGACAATTTAGAGGGGCCAGCTAAATGTTTAACTACAGGAAACTCTATGAACAAAGAGAGAGTTTTGAATCTTTACACAAAAGGATTAGAAATTGGAAAATGTTCTAAACAAACTCTCTTCATATCAGAATCGGTTCCAGGAGGAACTACAACGGCTCAGGCAGTAATGGCTGCTTTTGGATTAAATGTAAATGATTTAATAGGAAGTAGTTTGATAAATGCTCCAAGAACTTTAAAAACAAAAGTAATAAAAGCTGGTCTTTTAAATGCAAATCTAAAAAATAATTTTGATTCTATAGATGTTATTTCTTCAGTTGGAGATCCATTCCAAGCCTTCTCTATGGGTTTATTGATTGGAGCTAGATTAGCTAATCAATCAGTTATTTTATCAGGTGGTTGCCAGATGTTAGCTGTAGTTTTACTTGCCTTAGAATTTATAGATTCTAAAGAAAAACAAGCTTTTATTGATTTTGTTTTTATAGCTACTACTGGTTGGTTGATTAAAGATAATTTATTGAGTGATTTATTAGATTTAATTACTGAAAAACACAATGTAAACTTAATCGGTTTAGCAAGTCCGCTGAATTTTAAATTATCTAAAAATAGGGAATTGTACGACTTTGAAAAAGGTTATGTTAAAGAGGGGGTAGGTGCTGGAGGCATGTCGATTCTTGCTTATCTGAAAGGTTTTAGTAATGATGAAATAGTTTCAATGTGTCAAATTAATCTTGAAAGGATGAAGGATTTAGGTCAAATTTCCTCAGATAAGGATTATTAAATGCTTAAAAAATATTCATCAAGAAGGCAGTTCCTTAACTACGGAAAATTGTCTCTACTTTTTCTCATAAATTCATGTAGTAATACCTCAAGAAGAATAAGAATTTCTTTACAAAGCTCTTTTTATCCAAAATCTTTAAAAGATACTTTCCCTTCGAATTGGAAACAAGAAAATACTAATTTTAGTAAGCTTGAGTTAGAAACATATGCGAAAAAAATATTTAATTCTGACTTTATTTTAATAAATGATGGATGGATTAATAAAATAAATTTTGAGAGTTTTCAAAATATCAATAATTTATTATTAAATGAAAAATTAAATCTTAAATCGAAAGAATATTTAAATGGTTTGAAAGAATATCAAAGAAATAAACTATTTCCAATAGGTGTAGTGCCATATGCAGTAATTTTGAAAAATAATAAAGATTTAATTTATGATGCCAGAAAGTCTTGGGATTTTCTTCTTGATGAGAAGTTGAAAGGGAAAGTCATATTTCCTGAAAGTCCAAGAATAATAATGTCTATTTCAAAAAGAATTAATGCTAAAAACTCTCTTAGCAAACTTAAAAGTCAGGCAATGTTGTTTGATGATCAAAATCCAATTAATTGGTTAATTAATTCTAAGGCTTCTGTTGCTATTATTCCTTATTCTCTTGGTGTAAGATATCTTAAAGTTGATTCAAGACTTTCTATTGTTTTCCCTGATAAAGGTGTGCCTTTAATTTGGAATTTCCTTTTAAGTAAATCAAAAATTAATAACCAAATATTAATTGATTGGATTAAATCTTTTGAAAAGATATCAACTATTGATAAATTAGCTAATCAAGGTTGGTATTTACCTTTTAATAATCCGTATTCTAGAAGTAAATATAATATCAATAATAAAAAAAATACTTTTGCTCCATCTAAAATATGTTGGGAAAATAGTTGGTCATTCTTGCCTATTAATAAAAAAGATAAATCCAACCTAGAAGATTTTTGGAATCAATCTTTAATCCCATAATCTTTTTTTTGGATTTTCAACTAATAACTTGTGAGTTTGTTTTAATAAATCTGGAATATTTAATTTACTTGGACATCTCGGAACACATTCGTTGCATTCTAAACAAAAGGAGGCATTTTTTTCTTCCCACCAATGTCCTGCTCTTCCTATTAAATTATATCTTTCTTTAGCAAATTCCAATTGGCCATATCCAATAGATATATTTCGTAAACGTAGTATTTCAGGAATAGGAATTTCACTTGGGCATGGGAGACAAGATCTGCATTGCTCACATTTTGAAGCTTTTAATTCTTCATTTGCTAACTTTTCGATATTTTCTAACGCAGTTATTTCTGTAGAGGCCAGTTTTTGATTTGAGTTCATAAGCTTTTTTGCAATATTAAAATCTTCAAATTTTGTAGCTCCTAAAGATAGAGTTGTGATTCCTTTCGAGATTAAAAATCTATAAGCCAATTCCAAAGGATGATATGGTGCAGATGCTTTTAGTAAAATATTACTGGGAGAATATAATTTCCCACCTTTATCAGCTGGTGATATAGCTAAAACACCCATATTTTTTTTTAAAGCTAGTTGGGCAAGACTTATTTTTGATTGATCTAAAAAATGCAAATGAAGATTACAAAAACTAAATAAGTCTCGGTTAATTGTCTTCTCAATAAGTGAATAACTGCCATGGGAACTAAAACCAATTTGTTCAACAAATCCTTTTTTAATTACCCATTTTAAAAATTTCTCCCCCTCTCCATTTAAAACCCAATCAAGATGCTCATCTAAGTTTATTCCATGTATTGCAAGATTATGTATTTTATTTAGCTTTAAATTTTTGAGAGAATTTTCGAAATTATTTTTTAGATAATTAAAATCTCCTTTAGGCAATACTTTGGTAGTAATTATCCATTTTTTCTTAATTATTCCTTCAGAGTTTTCTAACTTCTTTAATGCCTCCCCTATAAGTATTTCAGCTTTACCGTAAGATGCAGCTGTTTCTAAATGATTAATGCCTGCATGATGGGCATTTTTTATAAGAGAGTACATTTTATCAAGATTTTCAGTCGCTCTCATTGTGCCTAAAGTAAATAAACTAACATTACAACCTTTGCCAAATGATCTTTTCTGAGAATGAATAATCATCTTTATATAATTAATACGTACTTAAGAACTCTTTAATTTATTTATAGTAGAAAATGATTTAAAGTAAATTAAAGTTAATATTAATTTTTTAAAAAAAGTCTTTATTCAAATTTATGTTTACAGGAATAATTCAGTCAATAGGAAAACTTAAGAAAGAAAAAAATTTCTTAATTATTGAAATTCTTGATCAGCCTTTTGATATGCAAATAGGCGACAGTATCGCAGTTGATGGAATTTGTTTAACGGTAAAAGAAATTTCAAATAATCAATTTAAAGTAGATGTAAGTGAAGAAACTTTTAAAAAAACTACTTTAGGAGATAAATCCAGTACCAATCAAATAGTTAATTTAGAACCGGCTCTTCGTATTTCAGATCGTCTTGGTGGTCATATAGTTAGTGGACATATTGATGGTTTGGGAAAAGTTGAAAATATTGAGAAACTGGAAAAATCATGGCTTTTATCAATTAAGTGGCAAAATAAAAATTTCTCAAAATATATTGTCGATAAGGGAAGCATATGCGTGAATGGAATTAGCCTAACAATTGCAAAATCTGAGAATAAAGGAGAACATTTTACTATCGCTATAATCCCTCATACTTGGCATAATACTAATCTCAAAAATTTATCAATTGGCGATAGCGTTAATCTTGAAGCAGATGCATTAATTAAATACGTAGAAAAATTACTTGAATTTAACAACAATAAAGAATCAGGAAAATTTTCAGAAGAAATCTCTTCAAATTGGCTTAAAGAAAACGGCTGGAATAAATAATTTTTAATTTATTGGAGTAAGAGAAATAGTTTTAGAATCTTTTTTGAGATCAATTTTATATTCTTGGCCAGGCTCTAAGCCTAATTTCTTTGTATAAGTATGGCCTATTAATAAGTTACCATTTCCATGAACTTTTGTTTTGAATACTGCTTGTCTCCCTCTTGAAGATCTATTACCTAGCTTCCCAGGGTTACTATTACTTAGCTTGTAACCCTTTGCTTTAATAAGTGCTCTATAAAAACTTTTCCTTAAGATTCGCCCACCTGGGCTTACATAGCCACAGCCCCTTGCTATTTCGTCCTCAGATTTTTTACTGAGTAATTTAGATTTTTCTAGAAGTTCTTTTCCTACTAGCATTATATTAACTATTTCTTATTATATATTCTTACTAATAATGAGAATTGTGGCAATACAAGTTAATAAAAAATAGATTTCTAAAGAATAAATTATTAATTATAAAAGATATAAAATTATAAACAAAATAACCCAAATTCCATCTACAAAATGCCAATATAATTCAACAGCTTCTAATGGAAACATATTTTTATTTGTAATTCTTCCTCCATTTGATCTTGTTTGCCAAGAAATAATTAATATCATTAATGTGCCTAATGTCACATGTAGACCATGAAAGCCTGTTAAAGCATAAAAAGTACTTGCAAATAAATTATCCGTTAGTCCGAAAGGTAAATTAAAATATTCAAATAGTTGACATATTAAAAAGGTAATCCCAAGTAGAGCAGTGCCTATTAACCATTTCTGGGCATCAGAATTTTTGTTTTTCAGAAGAGCCTTCCCTGCTTTATGGAAAGTAGCACTACTTACAAGCAATAAAATTGTATTTAATGTAGGGATAGGCAACTCTAATTCATATATCGCTCCATCTGGTAAAGGATTAACTGCTTTATATGTAAGGTAAGCAGCAAAAAAACCAGCAAAAGTCATCCCATCTGCAATTAAAAAAGTTATTAATCCAAACATCCTAAAATCTTCATGATTTTCACTTAGATTACTATCATTTTTTTTAATTTCTTTTGAACTATCGAGAGATGTCATTTGTGTTTTTGATTAATTTTCTATGGATATTGATTTTCCATAACCATAAGGTTCTTTTACTAAAGGTGCTTCGCCTTCCCAATTTTCAACTGGTGGAGGAGATGATGTTAACCATTCAGGAGTTAAAGCATTCCAGGGATTATCCCCAGAATCCTTACCATTTTTAATACTTAAAAATATATTAATTAAAAATGGGATAGTACTTACAGCCATTAAGAGAGCTCCAAAGCTACTAATTTGGTTAACAAATTGAAATTGAGGATCATATTCTGCCACTCTTCTAGGCATTCCATTTAGACCAAGCCAATGTTGAGGAGCAAAGCATAAGTTAAAGCCAATAAAAGTTATAGCAAAATGTATTATCCCGAGTTTTTCACTCATTAACTTACCTGTGACTTTTGGGAACCAATGATATATAGATGAAAAGATAATAAAAACTGTTCCTCCGTAAACTATGTAATGGAAGTGAGCGACAACGAAATATGTATCATGTACATGAATATCAAAAGGGACCTGAGCAAGAGCAACTCCTGTAATCCCCCCAAATACAAAATTTATAATAAATCCACATGAGAATAACATTGCACTATTAAGAGATATTTTTCCACCCCATAAGGTTGCAACCCAATTAAAAAATTTAATACCAGTTGGAACTGCTATGAATGCTGTCGCGATAGTAAAAAATAGTCTCATCCAAGGTGGGGTCCCACTTGTAAACATGTGATGAGCCCAAACAACTAGACCAAGTACAACTATGCCCATAATTGAAAAAACCATTGTTGTATAACCAAAAAGTGGCTTTCTAGAATGAACTGGAAGGATTTCACTAACCAAGCCAAACGCAGGAAGAACCATTATGTAAACCGCTGGATGAGAATAAAACCAAAATAAGTGTTGATAAACGACTACGTTTCCACCTAAAACTGGGTTAAAGAATCCTGTATGAGCAACAATATCAAAACTTAGTAATATTAATGTCCCTGCTAAAACTGGGGTCGATAAAACTACTAATAAACTTGTTCCTAGCATCGCCCAACAATACATAGGTAATTGCATCAGTTTTAATCCAGGTCTCCTTAATTTGATAATTGTTGCGATGAAATTTATACCTCCAAATATAGAGCTTCCTCCAAGTAGTAAAACGCTCATAATCCAAATGATTTGTCCCGATTGAGGGGTAGTTATACTCAAAGGTGGATAAGCCGTCCATCCGGCCTGCGCAGCACCTTCAACAAAATAGCTAGCTACTAACATTAAACCGGAGGGAGGTATGAGCCAAAAAGCTACAGCATTCAATCTTGGGAATGCCATATCTCTAGCTCCAACATAAAAAGGAATTAAATAATTTCCAAATGCACCATTTACTACAGGCACAATCCATAAGAAAATCATTATCGTTCCGTGTAATGTTAAAACTTGGTTATATACATCTCTGGGCATAAAGTCAGACATTGGGCTTGCTAATTCAATTCTTATAGCACTAGCCAAAGTCCCTCCAATTAAATAAAAAAGAAATCCACATACAAGATATTGGATACCTATTACTTTATGATCGAGACTAAAACTTAAATATCTAAGCCACCCTTTAGGTTGAAGACTGTTGTTATTAGAGTTTTGATTATCAATTGATATTGTCATAAGCTAACCTCAGTTTTTGTATTTTTGTTAAACCAATCGTTGTAGTCAGATTCTTCTTCAACTATTATTGAGGCTCTCATTCCTCCATGATAAGGACCACATAATTCCGCACAGATTATTGGATATTTACCAACTTTAGTAGGAGTAAAATTTAATACAGTAGGTTGGCCTGGGATAATATCTTGTTTTATTCTAAATTCTGGTACCCAAAAAGCATGAATAACATCTTTTGATTCCATCTTCATAGAAACTTTATGATCAACTGGGACATGAAGCTCTCCAGAAATAAATTCACCCTTTGGATAATTAAATAAAAATGCGAATTGCATAGCTGATACTTCAACAGATAAATTATTACTTCCAACCTCATTATTAGATGCTGGACTAATTCCAGCCCATATTTTTTCGGTATTTGAGGCCATCATTTCATGGCTATGATTTAGTTCTTTCATCCCCCCCATTCGATCGTAAATGTTATAGCTATATAAACCTATTATTAAAACGATAATAGAAGGAATAATTGTCCATACAATCTCGAGACTTAAATTACCTTCTAAAGCTATACCATCTCCGAATTCATCTTTTCTTTTCCTGAATTTAAATAAACTATATATAACTGCTATCGTCATTCCTATAAAAATTATTAATCCAATTATAAAAAGAATTCTAAAAAGCTCATCATAAATTGGTGCATTTATACTTGCTTCAGAAGGAAGTAAGTTAACATTGAATCCAATCCAAAAAGATATACCAAATACAGCGGAAATTATTAGTATTAAATAAAAGTTTTTATTTAACAATTGAAGTAAAAAGTTGTTATTTATATTTTCAACATATTCATTTTTTTAAGATTTGCATCGTTTGTTAAAGGAAAATTATTGAAATTCACAACTTCTTAATATTTTCAAAACAAAAGAAGTATTATCAATAACTTTTTATAGATTTATGTCAGGGAAAAAAGATTAAAATAACAAATAAATTTTAAAAATAAAACATTAACTTTTAATTAATGTTTGATAATTGAATCTAAATTATCATGCAAAAATAAGAGCTTTGATTAACTTGTTCACAAACAAAATATATCATTCAAAATACAAGTCAGTTTTTTTAAAATTGGGAAATCATTGTGTTTTAGCATTAATAGTTTTAATAGTTGTTGGGGGAGCTACAAGGGTTATGGAAGCAGGGCTCGCCTGCCCTGATTGGCCCTTGTGTTATGGGAAATTTTTACCTCTAAATCATATGAATTTGAGAGTCTTTTTAGAGTGGTTTCATCGTTTAGATGCCTTCCTGGTTGGGTTATTAATTACCTCTAAATTTATACTTTCAATGATTTGGAGAAAAAATCTTCCTTATTGGTTGCCGAAAACATATTCTTTATTAGTTTGCTTAGTAATTGTTCAAGGTTCTATTGGAGCATTAACAGTAATAAATTTACTTAACTCATACTCAGTTACGGCACATCTTTTAACAGCTTTTCTTCTTCTTATAACAACAATAACTATTAACCAGAATCTAGAAAATTGTGAATTTAATAAGTCCTTGATTTGGTGGAAAATATTATTGTTTTTACCTCTATCACTCTCTTTAGTCCAATCATTTATTGGAGTAAGGCTTTCATCAACTTGGTCTGCACATCTCTGTCTATCTTTTAATAAACAATGTTTAATACTGGATACTCATAAATTATTTTCTATCCCTATTTCCATTTCTATTCTATCAATTTTGGCTATCTCAATATATAAACAAGATTTGTTCCTAAAAAATTGGAAATATCTTTGCTCACTTTTTTTCCTCCTAATTTCTCAGATTGTTCTTGGAATTTTAAGTCTTCAAACTAACTTGAGTGAACCTTTTTTTGTTATTGCTCATCAACTAAATGCTTCATTATTAATTGCAATTCTAACAACATTAATCTTTAGGAATCCTTATTTAACTAAAAAAACAAATCAACCGTTTAATTCAGTAATTGCAGGTTTTAACTCATGAAAAGTAATATTGAAAACTTGAACTTCCAGACTTCAATTCGAGAACAAGTTGTACCTTCAAGAAAAAAAGTAATACTTCCAGCTTGGCTTGAAGTAGCCAAACCTAGGTTAATCCCTTTATTACTTGCTACAACTTTAGGAGGTATGGCATTAACGGAAGAATGGCCTTTATCTTCCCCAAAACTAATATGTACTTTAGGAGGAGGTGCATTGGCGGCAGCGGCAGCTGGGGCTCTAAATTGTTTGTGGGAAATGGACTTAGACAAAAGGATGAAAAGGACAAGTGAAAGAGCTCTACCCGCAGGTAAATTATCATCTAAGACTGTTTTTTTAGGCGCTGTATCTTGTACCTTTGCAGCTGCAATGCTTTTAATAAGTGGCGTTAACTATCTGGCTGCTGGATTAACACTCTTGGGATTATGTAGTTACGTACTTTTATACACGATAATTCTTAAACCACGAACAACTCAAAATATTGTTTTTGGTGGTGTTGCAGGAGCTATTCCTCCTTTAGTTGGTGCATCTGCTGCTACTGGACATGTAGGACTTAGTGGTTGGTGGTTATTTGGCTTGGTAATGCTATGGACACCAGCTCATTTTTGGGCTCTTGCAATTTTATTGAAAGATGATTATGCATCTGTAGGTATACCTATGCTTCCTGCCGTTAAAGGTTCAGCTTTTACTGTTAAAGCTATTTCTCGTTACGGCTGGGCAACTGTTCTTATGAGTATTTTGGGGGTTTTTGCTTTACCCGAAGGAGGCATTCTTTATTTAATAATGCTTTTACCTTTTAATGGACGACTTTTACAATTAATAAATAGATTAAAAAGTTCACCAGATGATTTAGTAAAAGCTAAAGGATTATTTAGATGGTCAATACTTTATATGTTTGGTATTTGTCTTTTGCTATTGATTTCAAGAACTCAACTTTCGGTAGAATTTGAAGAACAATCTTTGCAAATATTTTTATCTTTAATAGCAAACTTTAATAATTAAATTGATGTAAAATATTGAAAGAATAAATTTAAGTTCGATGAATTATATACAAGTTTCAAATCTTTCAAAATCATACTCTGATATTGAAGCATTAAAAGATTTATCAATGGAAATTAATGCTGGATCATTGTTTGGAATCTTAGGACCAAATGGCGCAGGTAAGTCAACACTCATAAAAATTTTATCTACTTTAGTTGAGCCTGATAGTGGAGAAGTTTTTATTAATAATATTAATTTAATAAAAAATCCAAGAAAAATTAGAGAATTAATTGGTTATGTAGCTCAAGATATTTCTCTCGATAAAATTCTTACAGGACGTGAGTTGTTAGATTTTCAATCAGATTTGTATCATATGAAACAAAAAGAAAAATACGAAAGAATAAATTTATTGATAGATCAATTAGAGATGAATGATTGGGTTGATAGAAAATGTGGATCATACTCAGGAGGAATGAAAAGAAGAATTGATTTAGCAGCTGGGCTACTACATTTGCCTAAAGTTTTAATATTAGATGAACCAACTGTGGGTTTAGATATTGAAAGTAGAAATATAATTTGGCAACTACTCAAAGATTTGAAGAATGATGGAATGACTATCATTTTAAGTAGTCATTATCTTGATGAAATAGATAAATTAGCAGATAATTTAGTAATAATTGATGATGGAAGAGTTATAGCGAAGGGAACACCTGCTCAGCTTAAAAATAAATTAGGAGGAGATAGGATAACTTTAAAAGTTAGAGAATTTAGTACTGAAGAAGAGTCTAAAAAAATACATGAAATTTTATCTTCAATAGATGGAATTAGTCAGATAATTATAAATAAAGCCCAAGGTTATTCAATAAATTTTGTAGTAAATAAGGAAAAGGATTTGCTTACAAAACTAAAAGTAGAATTAGCTTTTTCAAAGTTTGAAATTTTTTCTCTAACTCAAAGTCAGCCTAGCTTAGATGATGTATATCTACAGGCAACTGGTAAAACATTGCAAGATGCTGAAATTTCAATGACAGGTAAAAGAGATCTTAAAAAAGAATCTAAGCAATCAATGAGATGATAATAATATTTTTTAGAAGTAATTATAATTAGTATTAAATATCTTTAAACATGGAATTAAAACAATATAATTTAGTTTTTTTATATCAAGAAACTTTTGCTTTAACCAAAAGATTATTTATCCAGTTACAAAGAAGACCCTCAACACTCTTAGCAGGCATATTGCAACCTATAATTTGGCTCTTTTTATTTGGAGCACTTTTTTCGAAAGCTCCAGAAGGTTTTCTACCAGGAGTAGATTCATATGGAAATTTTTTAGGGGCGGGACTAATCGTTTTTACTGCATTTAGTGGAGCATTAAACTCTGGTTTGCCATTAATGTTTGATAGAGAGTTTGGCTTTTTAAATAGGCTACTTGTCGCCCCTCTAGCGAGTAGATTATCAATTGTTTTATCCTCTTTCTTTTACATTACAATTCTTAGTTTTGTTCAAAGTATTGTAATAATGGTTGTCTCATTCATTTTGGGTTATGGTTGGCCTGATTTTTATGGTTTAGGAATTGTATTTACAACTTTGATTCTTTTAGTTCTTTTTGTAACATCAATTAGCTTATGTTTAGCATTTGTTTTGCCTGGCCATATTGAATTAATTGCGCTTATATTTGTAATAAATCTGCCTCTTCTTTTTGCAAGCACTGCATTGGCCCCAATTTCCTTTATGCCAAATTGGCTGGGTTGGCTTGCATCTATAAATCCATTAACTTTTGCGATTGAACCGATCAGGATTGCATATACTCAAACAATGAATTTAGAATTAGTGGCTTTACATGCCCCATATGGTGACTTAACTTGTAAGAGTTGTATCTCAATTTTATTTTCTTTAACTGTTTTTTCTTTAATTATTATAAGACCACTGTTAAATAGAAAATTAAACTAATAAACTTATGTTTTTAAAAGATAATCTAAAAGATATTTATCAAAAAGCATCTTTAAAAAAAAATAGTATTGTTTTAGAAAAAGTAATAAATGTATGGGCGCATAGGTTTGGAGTTGAATCTCTTAATGAGCTAATAGTAAAAAATCAAAATCAAATTAATTTAATAGAAGACGATCAGATAGAGGAAAATCAAAATCAAATTAATTTAATAGAAGACGATCAGATAGAGGAAAACCAAAATCAAGTCAAATTGGAAATTTTAGACAATGTTAAATATCTAGAAGAGAAAAACTTAAAACCTCAAGAATCAGAAAAATTTAAAAATAATGAAATTATTAATAAAGTAAGAAATCAGTCTTATAAAAATAAAATTGAATATACGGATATAGAAGAACTACCATTACCTAATATAAATAATTTAAGAAAATGGATTAATAACGAGAAAAAAGCTGGTTAGTTTTTTACATCATTCCTGGCATACCCATGCCACCCATTCCTGGCATACCCATGCCACCCATTCCTGGCATACCCATGCCACCCATTCCTGGCATACCCATGCCACCCATTCCGCCCATTGGATCTGCTCCAGGCCCTGCAGGAGCGGCTGCCTCTGGTTCTGGGATATCAGCCACCGCTACTTCTGTAGTGAGTATCATTCCTGCAATTGAAACTGAATCTTGAAGAGCTAATCGAATAACTTTAGTAGGATCTAATATCCCTGATTCGTTTAAATTCTCATATTCTCCATTATTGGCATTAAAGCCCTTATTAAGTCGTTTTATATCAGCGATAACTACATCTCCATTAAAACCAGCATTTTTTGCAATTTGTTTAGTAGGTTCTAAAAGTGCATTTGTAATAATCTCAATACCCGTAGTTAGATCATCTGATGCTTCTTTACGTAAATTAGAAAGTTCGTCTGAAATTTCAATTAAAGTTTGTCCTCCCCCTGCAACAACTCCTTCTTCGATAGCAGCTTTTGTCGCATTTAGGGAATCTTCTATTCTTAATTTTTTATACTTCATCTCTGTTTCCGTTGCAGCTCCAACTTTTATTAGAGCAACTCCGCCAGCTAATTTTGCTATTCTTTCATTAATTTTATCCTTATCGTATTCTGATTCAGTTATATCTACTTCTCTTTTTAATTTCTCTACTCTGGCTTGGACAAAGTCTTTGGTATCATCAAAAGCAACGATAGTTGTTTTATCCTTTGAGATTGATATTTTTTTTGCTTTCCCAAGATCATTGATGGTAACGTCTTCTAATTTCATAGATTTATCTTCGCTAATTAATTTAGCTCCTGTAAGAATCGCAATATCTTCTAAAGCCGCCTTTCTTCTTTCGCCAAATGATGGAGCTCGAACAGCCGCAACGTTTAAAACCCCACTATTTTTATTTAATACAAGAGTTGTTAGAGCTTCCCCTTCAATATCTTCAGCTAAAATCAAAAATGGAGAGGAGGATTTTTGAACTTCTTCGAGAATAGGTACTAAGTTGGTTAGACTTGAAATCTTTTGGTCCGTGATCAGGATTTTAGGATTTTCGAGTTCACAAATTTGCCTTTCTTGATCTGTTACAAAATAAGGTGAGCTATAACCTCTATCAAAAGACATTCCTTCAGTGATTTCTAGCTCTGTATCAAGTGATTGCGATTCTTCTACAGTTATAACTCCATCTGAAGTTACAATATCCATTGCTTTTGAAATTATTGAACCTATTTCTTCATCTCCTCCAGCACTTACTGATGCAACTTTTTGAATATCAGAGCCATTTATTTTGATACTCTTTGAGTTTAATTTCTCCAAAACAAATTCTAAGCCTTTCCCCATTCCTTTTTTTAGCTCAATAGGACTAGCACCTGCAGCTATATTTTTTAAACCTTCTTGGACCATTATTTGAGTCAAGATTGTTGCTGTTGTAGTTCCATCTCCAGCACTTTCTTTAGTTTTTGATGCTACTTGCTCTATTAATTTTGCCCCTAAATTGGAGATGGCATTTTCAAGTTCTATTTCTTTAGCGACCGTAGATCCATCTCTTACTACATCTGGTGAACCGAATTTTCTTTCTATTACAACATTCTTTGCTTTAGGACCAATAGTTACCTTAACCGCATTTGCTACAGTATTTACACCTTTTTCGAGCGCTTCTCGTGATTCGTTCGAAAAGCTCAATTGTTTTGGCATCTTTATTTAATTCTATATTATTATTCTAATCTCCCATGGAATTATATTTAAGGGATACTTAATTAAGTGGGGAAAGCCGAATTTCTATTAAACAGATATCCAAATTAATTAAATTAAGAGTATCTTAAAGTTATGGATATTACGGGCAATCTTATTTTTACTTTAACTGCCACACTAGCAGTGGCAATGACTCTTATATATTTCCCCTTGAGATTTTTCTTGACTTTAACGGCTAGAAGTCGAAGATTAAAACTTTTACAAAAAATTAGAAGATTAAGAGATGAGTTAGGACAACCTTACGAAAGTACTTAATTAAATACTCATTCCACCATCAATACTTATTGTTTGTCCTGTAATGTAACTTCCAGCATTACTTGATACTAAAAATGAAACTAAGTTAGCTATTTGCGCGCAACTTCCTAGTTTACCTAGTGGAATAGCTTTGATGATTTCTTCATTATTTAGTTTTTCAGTCATTTCTGTTTCAATAAAACCAGGAGCTATAGCATTAACATTTATTCCTCTTGAAGCAAATTCTTTTGCACAAGTTTTTGTAAAGCCAATAACACCTGCTTTTGCAGCAGAATAATTTGCTTGTCCAGGGTTTCCAATTATTCCAACAATTGATGAGATATTTATTATCTTACCGCTTCTTTTTTTAAGCATAAATTTTGAAGCATATTTAGTACAAAGAAAAACCCCTTTTAAATTGGTATTTAGAACATCATCCCATTGCTCTGATTTCATTCGCATTAAAAGACCATCTCTTGTTATTCCAGCGTTATTCACAAGGATATCGATAGAACCATTGATTTTTATAATTTCTTCAAAAGCTGCACTAACAGATTCCTCTTTTGAAACATCAAATTTTAATTTGTGAACTTTACCACCAAACTTTTTAATAGCATTTACAACTTCTTCTGCTTTTTTATCAGAAGATGAATAATTGATAATTACTTCTGCTCCCAAATTACTAAGTTCTAAAGCGATTTCCTTTCCTATACCTCTACTGGCCCCTGTAATTAAAGCTACTTGTCCGGTTAAAGATTCTGAATTTGACATTGTGAAATTTTTATAATTTAAAATCGTAGTACTATTTGTGCAAACATATTACTTTTATTTATAATTGTCTAGAAAATATAAAGTCAAATTATTGTGCATGTATTAATACCCTCTGCAGGTAGTGGTAGCAGAATGAAAGCTGGAAAAAATAAATTACTTATTGAATTAGAAGGTGAATCTCTCATTTATTGGACTTTAAAATCTGTATTCTCTGCAAGTTTAGTTAGCTGGGTTGGGATAATTGGGCAACCAAATGATAAAAAAGAGTTATTAAATTCAGTAAAAGATTTTTCCTCTAAAGTCAAGTGGATAAATGGCGGAGATACTAGGCAAGAGTCTGTTTTTAATGGTATAAAGTCTCTGCCATCTAATGCTGAAAAAGTTTTAATTCACGATGGGGCTAGATGCTTAATAAATCCAGAATTGATAAATAAATGTGCTTTGAAATTAGAAGAAAATGATGCGGTAATTTTAGCGACCAAAGTTACTGACACAATAAAGATTGTTAATAATAAAGGTTTCATCCATGAGACCCCAAATAGACAAAATTTGTGGGCAGCTCAAACACCTCAAGGCTTTTTAATAAAGAGCTTAAGAAAAGCTCATGAAATGGCAATTGAGAAAAATTGGACAGTTACAGATGATGCCTCACTCTTTGAAATGTTGAATTGGCCAGTAAAGATTATTGAAGGAAATTGTTCAAACATCAAAATTACATCTCCATTAGATTTAAAAATTGCGAAACTCTTTATAAGGGATCATTTGTAACAAGGAATAAAAACACTAAGAGTTCCATTATTTCCATTTAATGTCGCTTCACAACCTAAAGGAATGCATGCATTCCCTGATATATGTCCAATTGGGAGGTCAAAAAGAATTGGAATATCAAATTCTTGAAGTCTCTCAATTATTAAGCTTTTGAGTAAGTCTTTCCACTCAAGGGTACATAGATCATCTGAAAAACTTCCGAATCCAATACCTACAACTCCATTTAATTTTTTTGTCATTCTCAAAAAAGTCAATAACCGATCAATTTTATAAATATCTTCATTTATATCCTCAAATATTATTATTTTCCCTCTTAAGTCTGGGAAGTGATTAGTCCCAATTAAAAAAGAGGCAATAGTTAGATTAGAAACAACAATCTCTCCTTTTGCTGTTCCTTTTTTTAAAGAAATACCCTTAATATCCTCAACATATCCTTCAAAAAGTAAATTTCTTAGTCTCTTTAAACTCCATTCCGGTTCTTTATAAAGAGTAGTTATCATCGGGCCATGTATTGAACCAAAATATCCTTGTGAATATTTTGATAATAATAATGAACATGTATCGGAGAATCCAATCATCAAGCTATTTCCCCAACTTGGATTTTTTTCTAAAAGTCTTGCGGCCCCCCATCCTCCTTTAGCGAAAATGATTAGCTTACTATTTTGAGCTTTTTCAAGTTCTTCAAATCTAGTTAGATCATCTCCAGCAAAATAACCAAACTTTTTTGAGAGTGTATTATTATCTAGTGCTTTCAGCCCCCATGTTTTTAAGATATCGATGCCCTTTAAAAAATCCTCCTCTTTATCTATAAAAGAGCTTGGTGCTAAGATATGAACCTCATCTCCTTCTTTTAATTTAGTTAGCATATTTTTAATAATTTATGAAGCTATTATGAATCCAAACAAAAGTAATCCTCCATATAGAGATTGATTTTTAAAATGATAACCAATTTTTTTAAGGGATTGTTTAGTTTCTGGAAATATATTCAAAACATCTTTTTGCATTAAAACGGCTGTTATTAACCAAATAGGCCAAAAAATAAAATTAAGTTGATTTATTAAAGCACAAAGTGCAAGAAAACCGGAAGTTAAAAAATAACAAATTTGGATAGTGATTTTAGTCTTGGATGCAAGGTTCACCGCAGAACTATTTACTCCAATTTCAAGATCATATTTTTTATCAGCTAAGGCATAAACAGTATCAAAACCAAATGTCCAAAAAATCGTAGCAAGCCAGCAAAATAATAAAACAATACTTTTAATGTTCCCTTCGTTCGCAGCCCAGGGTATTAAAACTGCGAACCCCCAGCATATAGATAATATAAATTGTGGATATTTAAACCATCTTTTTGCAGAAGGGTAAATTAAGATTAATGGTAAAGCAAAAAGAGCAAGTGAAATTGAAAGTAGTCTTCCATCTTCAGGAAGTGACAAGGTTAATAAAAAACTGCATACAATTAAAAATATAAGGATTAAGTAGGCTGTCTTGGTTCCGATTTTATTAGAAGCAAGAGGTCTGTTTTTGGTTCTTAAGACTTTTTGATCTATTCTTTTATCCCAAATATCATTTACCACACAGCCTAACCCACTAACTAATAATCCCCCTATCGTAATTTTCAACAACATGTAAACGTTTGGATTTGATTCGGGAGTTAGATATAAACTCCATCCAGCCGGAATAAGCAAAATGAGTCTGCCAGTCGGTTTGTTCCACCTTAAAAGTTCAAAAAGAACATTAAATTGGGATTTAAAGTCTTTTGTTATCACAGGATTTATATTTCATAACTTTAAATAATCTAACTAGTATTTGGTCAATTATATAATTTCATAATCAATCTTAAGTATATTGATTATTGTATTTAGACTCTCTATTTTATAGAGAATAAAAATGATACAAAAAAATGAATTTAGCATTTTGCAAGAAAAAGATATTTTGGTGGCTTCAATTGATATTGGAACAAACTCTACACACCTTTTAATAGCAGAAATAAATTTAGATCTTAAAACCTTTTCAATAAAATTTACGGATAAATCTACAACCCGTCTAGGGGAGAAAGATGAAGAGGGAAATCTTACAGAAGAATCAATTCAAAGAGTTTTATATACCCTTAAGCGGTTTAAAGAGTATTGTAAAAGTAATGGTGTCGAGCATTTAGTAACTGCAGCTACAAGTGCTGTAAGGGAGGCACCTAATGGAAGAAACTTTATTAAGAGAGTTCAAAGTGATTTAGGTATTCAAATAGAACTTATAAGCGGATCTGAAGAAGCCAGATTAATTTATCTTGGAGTTTTGTCTGGAATGGCTCTGGCAGATGAGTCTTACGTAATTATAGATATTGGAGGAGGTTCTACAGAATTAATACTTGCAGATAATAAAGATGCGATTGCTCTTACAAGTTCAAGAGTTGGAGCTGTTAGGCTAAAAAATGATTTTTTTGATAGCGAATCTATTACTAAAGAAAGATTTGAATTTTTGAGAACTTTTATTCAAGGTTCTTTGGAACCATCTGTTGGAAAAATTAAAAGGAGATTACAAGAAGGAAAAGTAGTCTCAATGATTGCTACCAGTGGTACCGCGATCTCACTAGGAAATTTAATTTCGTCAGATCTTGGAGAACCAAAACAAAAAATGCATGGCTATAAGTTTAGAAAAGAGAGTTTAAAGATTGTCCTGGAAAAATTACTTAAATTGCCTAGTTCTGAAATAAAAAAAATTCCTTCATTAAGTGAGAGAAGAGCAGAAATTATAATACCAGGTGCATTAATTCTAAATACCTCAATGGATATGATGGATTTTAATGAGTTAACAATAAGTGAGAGAGCTCTTAGGGAAGGATTAGTAGTTGATTGGATGCTACGCAAAGGAATAATTAAAAACGAATTTAATATTCAAAGTAATATTAGGAAAACGACCATAGTTCATCAGGCTAGAAAGTTTGGTGTTGATAAAGAAAGATCTGAGAAAATTACTGATATCGCATTTCAAATCTACGATCAAACTAAAAATATCTTTCATAGCGGTATTGATTCAAAAGCAAAAGATCTCCTTTGGGCCGCCTGTAAACTTTACAGTTGTGGGAAATATGTAAACATAGGTTCATACCATAAACATTCTTGGTATTTAATTAAACATTGTGAATTGTTGGGGTATTCTCAATCAGAAACAAATATTATTGCTTCGATTGCTAGATATCATAGAAAAACTTTGCCAAAAAAAAGACATGATTCATGGCAAAGTTTGATGACAAAAGAAGATAAAACATTAGTACTTGAAATGTCCTTAATTTTAAGATTAGCTGCATCTCTTGATCAAAGACCTGCGAAAGTAATATCGTCATTAAAAATTAAACTTCTAAAGAATATTCTTTTAATTGAATTATTACCTTTTAATTCAGATCAAGATATTCTACTTGAGAAATGGAACTTAGAGTTATGTAAAAATGTTATTAAAGAACAAAAAAATTTAGAGTTAAAAGTTGTTTAATTTTTATTTATTAGTTCTTTATTTGGTATTTGATTTTGGGAAGAGTTAGAAAAAATATTAAAAATTAGAGATGAAGCTAAAAGTCCTAAAATTCCTGATATTAAAATAAAAACTACAAACCCCATAGAATTCTGATGTTTAATTTTTTTGTTTTGTTTAGCTTTGATTGAGACTTCTTGAACAATTTCTTCAACTTTTACTTCTTTCCTTTCAGTTTTAAATTCGCTCATTATAAATTCTGTATCAATTTTTAGCTTCTCTGAAATTCTACGAACCATTGCTTTTATAAAAACTTTTTCCGGCAAAAGATCTTCATTACCCTCTTCTATTGCGTGCAATTGATGAGCGCCGATTTTTAAATCGGAGGCTAATTCTTCAACTGATTGATTTCTGCTTATTCTTGCTTCTTTAATAAAATTGCCAATTCTTTTTAAAGAGGAATTATTTTTAGAATGTTTGTCTAACTTAGTAGATTTTATTTCTTCCAAAGGAATTCATTTTTCCCAATTATAGTTACTTATCTTTATCTATCAACTTTATTAGATAATTTATTTCTAAAGAGATGTTTATAAGATGGATCATATAGATTAGATCTATTTGAAATAGAATTAATTGCGGGACTTACAATATAGATAGTAGTTCTAATAAGTCCTTTTTCTAGAGTGAATTTTTCCATATCCTTCAATTCAATTAAAGATGTCCAACCATCATCCCAAGATACTCTATAGCCAACGATTACTTTAGTTTCTGGAGGATAAAATTCTAATAGTGTTTTTTGAGAACTTTTAATATGTCTTGCACTTAAATAAAGACATAAAGAGGAATTATGTCTAGCAAGATCTTTAAGAGATTCTTTCCCAGGCATTCCAGTTCTGCCTCCTGCTCTAGTCAGAATTATGGTTTGAGTTATTTCTGGAATTGTAAGTTCTGCTTGATGAGATGCTGCGGCTATCTGAAAAGCACTAATCCCAGGGACTACTTCAATTTCGATTTTTTTATGTTTTAAAATTTCTATTTGTTCTTTAACTGCACCATAAAGACATGGATCCCCATCATGCAATCTAATAATAGTTTTTCCTTCATTAAATCTTTCTATCATTATTGAAGTGATCCTTTCAAGGGTAAGACCACTTGTTTTTATTTTCTCAGAGCACTTTCGAGAAAGATTTATGATTTTTTCAGGAATTAAAGAATCAGCCCAAAATATAACGTCTGCAGACTCTATTTTTTTTAATGCTTTAATTGTTAATAAATCAGGATCGCCAGGCCCAACTCCAATAAATGATATCTTTCTATCCATTCGATCTTGCTTTTCCTTTAAATGATTTTAATCTTAAAAAAAATATTCCAATTAATCCAGAGGAAAATAAAAAAATACTAATAAATTGAGCCATTCGTAACCCTCCATCACAGAATGGTGGAAGTCCGCCAATACATAAAGGATCAATCCTTAAACCTTCAATCCAGAATCTTCCAAAGCTATAGAAAATCAAATAAAGACAACTAATAAAGCCTGGCCTAACTGAGTTATTTTTGTTTTGTTTATAAAAAATAAAAATTAACAGTAGAAAAATCAAAAAATTCCACAATGATTCATAAATAAATGTTGGATGAAAAAACTGGAAATTTATAAACTCTAATGGCCTATTTTGTATAGGAATAAATAACTTCCAAGGTAAATTGGTAGGTATTCCAAAAGCTTCGTTATTGAAGAAATTTCCCCATCTGCCAATTGATTGCCCAAGTATAATTGAAGGAATTAATACATCTATAAAGGTCTTCAAATGTATGTCTTTAGATTTGCAAAACAATAAAATAGATAAGAATCCTCCTATTAACCCTCCATGAATTGCTATGCCTCCTTCCCAAATCGCAAGAAAAGAAGGTATTTGAATTACAGTATTAAATAAGTCTATTGAAGTAAAAAAGTTTTCACCACTATATTGCCTCCATTCAAAAATTACATAGTAAGCTCTAGCTCCAATAATTGAAGATAGTATTAAAGAAGGTAAAATATCGCTTATGTATTGTGGATTAATATTTCTCGATATTGCAAGTCTTTTAGAAATAAAAAGACCTATTAATACAGAAAAAGAAATTAGCAGACCATACCATCTAATAATTAGAAAACCTAAATTTAAAAATATGTCTCCAGGGGATTGAATAAAAGCTTGATATGTAAGCATTTAAAGGCTATTTAAATACCCTCAGCAGCTTGTACTTTTTCAACCTGTTTCTTCTTAAGTACTAATAAAATTTGAGTTAGGCCTACACCAATAAAAAATGCAATTAAACCTATTATTCTATAAGGGCTTTGTAGTACTACTTCAGCATCTAGTTGTCCAAAACCTCCCACATTGGGATCATTAGTAAGAGGATCTCCAGCATTTATTTGGTCTTTCTCTTTTACAATTAATTGAGGCCCAACTGGAACTGCCTCAGTAATGATTTCTCCTTTTTTATTTTCAATATTAATTTGATAACTTCCATCTTCAAGAGTTTCTATTGAATTAATAGTGCCTGCAGAAGAAGAAGTGAATATTACATTGTTACTTTTATCACCAGTTGGGTAAACTTGCCCTCTGCCTCTATTACCTCCTATGTGTAATGAATACTTTCCATAGTGATATTCTTTATTAGTAGCTGGATTAGGTGAAAGAACTGGAAAAACAATTTCTTTATTAGTATCACCAGGTAAAGGTCCAACAAGAATTATGTTATCTTTTTCTTCGCTGTAGTTAGTAAAGTAAACACCTTCAGTTTCTTCTTTAATTTCATCACTCCATCTTTCCTGAGGAGCTAATTTAAAGCCATCAGGAAGCATGACAACAGCCCCAACTTGTAAAGGGACTTCAGAACCGTCAGCACCTATTTCCTTTAAATCATTTTTATAGGGTATTTTAACTACAGCCTTGAAAACACTATCAGCCCCAACCGACTGAGGTACCTCTGCAATAGTTGGCATTTGTGCTAGGTGGCAATTTGCACAGACTATCTTTCCTGTGGCTTCTCTGGGAGATTCATAATTTTGTTGAGCCCAAAAGGGATAAGCAAAAGAGGATGTTGGAAAAATTAATATGCTGGAAATTAAGAGCAGTGTGGAGAGAAATAAAGTTGTTCTTTTCATTATTAGGGTTTTAAAATTAATCATTTTCTTAAGCCCACCATGGATTTTCATTAGTTCTAAAATCGGTTTCTGACCACTGTTTAACAAGTACGGCATCTTCATCTACATCAACATGGGCCAATGCCAAAGATAAAGGGGCAGGTCCTCTCACTACTTTTCCATTTGTGTCATATTGACTTCCGTGACAAGGACATATAAATTTATTAGCGCCGCTATCCCAGGGTACAACGCATCCTAAATGTGTACAAATTGCGTTTAGTCCAAATTCTCCTATCTCGCCTTCACTATTTACGATTAAGTAAGTCGGATCTCCTTTGAGACCCTGCACTAAACTTCTATCTCCAGCTTGATGACTTGCTAGCCAACCTGTCTTTGTTACTGGATTACCTAATTCATCTTTAGCAGAAGTTCCACCACCACCACCACCAGCTCTTAGTGGCATGAAATAATTAGCTACGGGATATAGAGCTCCTAATGCGACACCAGTTGCTGTACCAAATGTAAGAAGATTCATAAATTGCCTTCGACCCATGGAGGGGACGTCATTGGAACTTAATTGAGTCATTCGATACTTTAGACTGTTATTTATTAGTTATTATGAATCAAATTGTACGTTTTCTGTTGCAAATAGATAGGACTTTTAATAATTTAAAGCATAAGTTTTGTTGAGGTTGTTTATTATTAAATCATGAAACCTTTGTTAGTAGATGAGATTATCCATTACTTGATTCATCGATGGGGAAAGAAATATGACTTTAGACTTTTCAAAAGAGGAAATTATTTATATTTTCAAATGATGTGGGGCTTCTTAGGACAAGAATCTTTCCCTCTAAATGAAGTGGAATATAAAAAATCAATTGCAGATAAAATTGAGATTTTAAATAGATGTGGATATTCAGATGAAGTAAGGGAATGGCTTAAAAAAGTAAATTCAAGGCCAAGATTAGGAAGAGCTGTAAGCCTTCAACTTAATATTAATGAGAGGATGAAAGAGTTTTTGATTTAAGGTTTTCAGATATGTAAGTTAAACCGGTGCCTACAAAAAATAAGAAAATTATCGAAATTGAAAGTAATGACATAGTTAAAGGATCCGTTGAAGGTGTGATTACTGCGGATAATATTGCAGAGGAAATTACTACAATTTTCCAATTTGAGATCATTTTTGCTGTGGAAATAATTCCAAGGGAACCAAGAATAAATTGCAAAACGGGCAATTGAAATGCTACAGCTGTACTTGACATTAACAATAGAACAAAATCAAAATATCTCTCTATGGACCATGTTGGCTCAACTATATCCGCTCCAAAATTTATAAAGAAATTTATTGCTGCAGGAACTAATATCCACCATGAAAAAACTAGGCCAAGAAAGAATAGTAAACCCGATCCAAAAACAGCCGGCAAAATTAGGTTTTTTTCTTTTTTGGTTAAACCTGGAGAAATAAATAATATTATTTGATAAAAAATATATGGTATTGAAACGATTATGCCGCTGTAACCTGCTACTTTGATTGCAACGAATAAAAATTCTCCAGGGGCAAGTTGTAATAAATGAATGTCACTTGCAGGTATCTCTAAAAAAGAAATTAATGGTTTAATTATTAAAAAACTAAAAAAAATTGAAATTAATATCGAATAAATAGAATTTAATATTCTTCGTCTAAGCTCCTCTAAATGATCAGTAAAACTCATCGACTCAGAAATATTATTTTTACTTTCTTCTATGCTCATTATTATTTAACTTATTTTATAGTTTGAAATAAATGATTATTTAAAGCATTTCTTAAAAATGTAATATTTGAAAATTGTTATCTAATAATTATTTACTTAATTTTGGATTGGTGGGATCAGGTAACAAAAATGGAGGAGCATCATTTAAAGAAGATTCTCCATATGTTTCATACTCTCTGTAACCACCCATTTTTCCATTTGTTTTCATCAAAGCACTTACAAACGCAAGTAATAAAAAAACAGTGGGAGCTCCAATAATTAATGCTGCTCCAAATAAGTAGCCAACAATAAATTCTGGAAAACTATGATTACCTAAAAACTCGTGAGTCCCAAGAAGAAAATCTAACATTTAAAAATTTATTTTTCTTAATTATAGGCTAAATTACTGTTTTAAGATTTTTTTTAATGTAATCTTCTCCTCTTGTAGGATTGCCCCAAAGAATTTCTACATTATTGAAAGAAACGCAACCAGGCCCTCCCTTGGTAATTTTCTGAAGTTCTTTTATATTTACTAGACTTATTGGGACTTTAATATTCATTTTTGCTTTACTAAATAAAGCTGCTAAGTCTGCTGATAGTTGAATGTCTTCATCTGATGGTTTTTGAGATGAAGACTTTAAAACAACATGACTCCCAGGTGATTCTTGTGCATGGAACCAAAGATCCCCTTTTTTTGAATACTTAAAGCTTATTAAATCATTTTGCCTCATATTTCTTCCAATTTGTACTTTTAAGCCTGTTGGAGAAATTATTTCTATAGGGTTTGATTTTATCCCAGAAGAGTCTCTTTTTTGTTCTTTTATATTTTTGATTTTTACATTAAACTCTAGACAAAGTTCAGCTTTAATTTCTTCAAGTAAATTTATTCTAATATTGGGATCTTCCTTTTTTAAAGAATTTAAGTTACCCAAAAGGGCACTAAATTCTTCTAATCTATCAAGTTTGTTTTTATATATATCAAGCCTTTCTTTAATTAAATTTTGTGCTCTTTTTAGCTTTTTTGACTTTTTATAAAGCTTTTGCCCTTTAATAATATCTTTCTTTTCAATA
>QCTB01000002.1 GCA_003209055.1 Prochlorococcus sp. AG-670-O13 | reverse complement strand
AATTAACATTTGAATCAAAATTTAAAGATATAAATGAGGGTACTCTTGAATATGTATTCTTCATATTAAGGACGAATTTTTTATTTTCATTTTTGATCTCACCCTCCCATATTTCTCTAATTCTTATCCCTTTATAATGAGGATAATCAACATTAAAATTTATTTGAATATCAGGTTTATTTATCTCACCTTTTAACTCTCCATTTGCAGTAATAAAACCTCTAATACCATTTTTTCGGAAAATATTTAAATTAGAGAGTTGGGTTCTATTAAGAATAAAACTTGAATTAATATTTCCAAAATTTAATCCCCTTTTATCAAACCAATAAGGCATATTTCCTGATAATTGTATTTCAGGATTAAAACTATCTGAATATCCAATACTCCCTTTTAAATTTATATTATTAATATTTTCATTTAAAGGAACATTTAGATTAAAATCTGAAATTAAAGTACCGTAGTTAAGATTTTTTGTATTGGCAATTAAATGATTTCCTTTGCATAAAAACCTAATAGAATCACTTGTAATATTTTCAACTAAATTTGTGGTTTTAAATTTTAAATTACTTAAAGAAATATTTCCTTTGCAAAAGGTCTCTTTAGGTGATTTAAAAAATTTAAAATTAGATTTAATTTTTCCTTGTATTAAATCAAATTTCCTATTAGCAAAACTATACTGAGTACCTTTTAAATTTATCCCTCTAGATAATATTTCGAGATTGAAAACATCTTTATTTAAATTAGCATTTAGTTTTAAATTTAAATTTCCTTTACCTTTAGAATATGAACTTATATTTCCAATAAACTGATTAGATTTTGATTTATATACTAAATTACCCTTTAGACTAGTTTCTATTCCAAGATCATTTATTTTTAAGTTTGTAGCTTCTTTTAGATTGAAATTCAAATCATATTTTACTTTATTGCTATTAAATTTTTTTTCATTATTAATATAATCTTCTTTTTTAAAAAAGTCTTTATTAATTTCGATTCTTGTTTTTTTTGGGGTTATATTAAAAATCCATCTTTGATTTAAAAATGATCTAATTGGCATAATACCTATATAAATATTCTGCGATACTATTTCGGAATTTAAATTCCGTTTATCAACAATTTTTGAATCAGATAAGGAAATTCCAAGAAATCTGATTCCAGAATAATTTCCCAGTTCTACTTTTTTATTTAAAGAATTCTCTATTTTTTCTTCTAATACTATTTTTTTCATCTTATAAAAATTCTCAAAAAATTTATTTAATAGCAATGTGCCTACAAAACTTATAGACAAAACAGTCCCTAAGAAAAAAAGTTTTTTATTAAAATTTAGAGATCTAATTTTTTTCAAGTTAGAATCCCGAAATATAGTAGTCTTACAAAATATAAGAAATTAATGAGGTCAAAGCCAGTAAATGTCTTTTTTTGAACTATTAGAAAATACACCTAAAATATTTGGATATATAGGAATATTTCTTTTTCTTGGTACTTTGATTTCATTTATTTTCAATTTTAATTTTAAATTTAGAATTACTGGTGCTACTATATTTTCAATATTACTATCTTTAAGTAGCTGGGCTTTTATACAAAGCTATACAGAAAATATAAAAATTGATGGAGCTAAATATATCCCAACTGTTTATGATAATGGGTTTGATTTAATTGTTACAAAAGCTGATAGTGATTTTCCAGAAGAAGCAATTGATCCAACTTTGAAACAATTATCTGAAAATCTTAAAAAAGGGAGTAGGTCAGGATCAAAAGTAAAAATCAAAATTAGAAAACTTGAGAAGATTTCTAATGATGTTAGTAAGCCAGTAATTATTGGGGAAATCGAAAAAAGCTTTAGTATGAATTAGTTGAATAAATGATAGAAGAAAAATTTTTAGAAGTTTTGCCTGAAAATTTCAGACATGAAAAATCTTTTTTAATAAGAAAAAAATTAAACGACTTTAAAAAATTAAGTCAGCTTAAAGATTCTGAATTAAATATTATTCAAAAATCTCATTCATTATGTACCATAAATAATTTAAAAAAAATTAGAGCAGTTGCCATTTTTAGAAATGAGCTTTCAATTTCTCCTAATGAGTCTTACTTACTTTTACACTGTGGAATAGGTTCTATTAAATCACTTTCAAGGTTAAATCCCTATGAGCTAAAAGAAAGAATTGGAAGATTGGAAAGAACTCTTAGAACTAAAACTCAGACAAAAATAACTTTAGCCATTCTAAAAGATTGGATAAAAAGAGCTAATCAAATTTGTAAATCTGTTTGACATCTTGGTTAAAAGATTTTTTTAATGTAGAATTCAGTAAATATTATAAAAAATGAAGAACTTTTGTTTATTTTTGTTTCTATCATTAGCTTCTATTAATCCTGTTTCAAGTCAATCAAATCTTTTGGAAAGCGTCAAAAAAAATCCAGATGATGCAATCAAAATGTGTAATAAATTTAAAGAATTAAACGCAAAAGGAATCTCAGCGACTTCAGATAAAGCAATAGAGTTTGTTTCAAAAAAAAATAAACTTAGCCCTATCAATGCTGAAATTCTATCTATTTATGTGATTGGGCTTCATTGCCCCAAGGTTACTTAAAAACTTAAATGCGGGAAGTAAAATGGATTGACAAGTCTTTAAGATTAAAGGATGGAATAGAGCTCGTATCAAGAATTTGGACACCTAGAGAAAAGGGTTCTTGGCCAGCTTTATTAATGAGGCAACCATACGGAAGAGAAATAGCTTCAACAATCACATATTCTCATCCTGAGTGGTGGGCATCAAAAGGTTATTTAGTAATAATTCAAGATGTTAGAGGTCAAGGATCATCTGGAGGTATTTTCAAAGGTTTTTCTCAAGAGGCTAGTGATACTTCAGAAACACACGAATGGGTAAGATCTCTAAAAGAATGCAATGGCAAACTTGGTTTATACGGTTTTTCATATCAAGGATTAACTCAACTAACAGGTACAAAAAATTCAAAGCCTCCTGATTGCTTATCCCCTGCAATGACGGGAATTGATTTAAAAAATCATTGGAGCTCAGATGGAGGTGCTTTTTGGTGGAATAATAATATTGCGTGGGGATTACAAATCGCTGCCTTAAAGATGAGAAGAGAAAATAATTCTTTAGGATGGGAAGAAATAGTATCAGCTCTGGAAAATAAAAGTTATTTAAGAAAAGGATTAAATCTTTTAAAAAAATACGATCCTAATAACTTTGTCCTTGAATGGCTTAAAAATCTAAATAACGAGGATGATTTTTTTGAAATAAAGCTAATTTCATCATGGTTAAAAAAACCAATGTTAATTATTGGTGGTCTTTGGGATCCTCATCTAGGAGGTGCATTTGACCTCTATAAAAGATCAAAAGCTGCCGGAGGAAATCCAGATATAATTATAGGGGAAGCTACTCATCTGAATTGGTGGGAAGGATCACAAAAAACCTTATTAAAATTTTTTGATACCCATCTAAAAAGTGGTGAAGAAGATAATCAAAACAATTCTTTCAAACATAAAAAGATTTGGAATCTTTCATTAAAAAAATGGGATGAACTTGAAGAGGGAAAAGTTCCTGAATACAAGTTTGGCCTTGAAAGTAATGGAACAGCAAATGTCGAAATTATTGATGGGAGTCTTCTATTAAATTCAAAAGGGTCAGGATGGTTTTCGATTGTTCATGATCCGTGGAGACCATTTTATGGCGACGGGGGGCATTTAGGTCCAAATCCTGGGATGTTTAATAGATATACTTTTGATAAAAGATTAGATGTAGGTGTTTTTCAAACCAATTCTTTCAAGGAAGATCTTCAGCTTTCAGGGATTCCAATACTTGAAACCTCGGTAAAGAGTGATCAGAAAAGCTTTGACATATGTCTTGCTCTTTCTGTGGTTAATGATGAAGAAAAAACCATTAATCAATTTTCAACTGGATTTTTAAGAGTTAAAAACTCAATAAATAATGAAGAATGTAAATGCAAAATTGAAATGCATCCTACTAATATTTTGCTTCTCGAGGGTACAAAACTTAGGTTATCAATATCAGCTGCGGCATACCCATCAATTGGAGTCAACCCAGGCTTTGGAGACGATAACCTTGGGGCTCCCACAATTAATCACAAAATTATAACTTTAAGTTTTGAACTTAATAAAACATTTATGAAAATGCATCCTTTTTTCAATTAATTTTATTTTTATTTGGTTGATGATTTGATAAGATAATTCCTTAATAACTACCAGTCATGAAAGAAACTATTCAAGCAGACTGGATTAAATCAGAAGCTTTCAACCTCGAAAATTGTTGCAATGATAATCCATTAAATATTTTAGGGCCCCATTTTTATAATGATCAATGGATTGTAAGAGTATGGATGCCAGAAGCAGATGAAGTAAATATAATTTTTAAAGATAAAACCTATAATACGAAAACCTCGAATCATAAATGGCTTTTTGAGGTAAAACTTCCTGAGAATCCGGAAAATAATTATCAAATAAACGTTTTGAGAGGAGGGGTTTCTCATTCACAGCAAGATCCGTGGGCTTTTAAAGAAGAATGGATGGGGGAGGTTGATAGACACCTTTTCGCTGAAGGTAATCACCATCATATTTGGAAGAAAATGGGGGCTCATATCCTTGAAGATAGAGACCAAAAAGGTGTTATGTTTTGTATTTGGGCCCCAAATGCAAAATCAATCTCAATAATTGGAAATATAAATTCTTGGGATGGTAGACATCATCCTATGCAAAAAAGGCTTGGTGGTATTTGGGAATTATTTATGCCAATAATGAAAGAAGGGGATGCATATAAATATGAAATAAGAACTCAAGAAGGGCATATTTATGAAAAAGCAGATCCATATGGTTTCCTTCATGAAATCAGACCCCAAAATGGTTCGATAATATCTAAACTAAATAATTTTAATTGGGAAGATACTTCTTGGATAAAAAATAGAGATGCTTCTAGTCAAATTAATAAACCCATTTCTGTTTATGAGATGCATCTAGGAAGTTGGATGCATGATTCGATCGATAATAAATATAAAGAAAAAAATGGGCAACAAAGAGATCCTGTCCCTGCTGCAGATTTAAAACCTGGTTCAAGGTTTTTAACATATCCAGAGTTAACGGAAAAACTAATTCCTTATGTAAAAGAAAGAGGCTTTACTCATATCGAATTAATGCCTATTTCAGAACATCCTTTTGACGGTTCCTGGGGATATCAAGTTACAGGTTGGTATGCACCAACAAGTAGATATGGAACTCCAAATGAATTCAAAGAATTTATAAATAGATGTCATGATGAAGGCATAGGTGTAATTCTCGATTGGGTCCCTGGTCATTTCCCAAAAGATAAACATGGTTTAGCTTTTTTTGATGGCTGTCACCTTTATGAGCATGGTGATCCTCGCATTGGAGAGCACAAAGAATGGGGTACTTTAATATTTAACTATAGTCGAAACGAAGTAAGGAATTTTCTAGTAGCAAATCTTGTTTATTGGTTTGAGGAATTCCATATTGATGGGATAAGAGTAGATGCTGTTGCTTCAATGTTATATAGAGATTATTTACGCCCTAATGGAGAATGGATTCCAAATGAAAATGGTGGTAATGAAAATTTAGAAGCCGTTAAATTTCTCCAGCAAGCAAATCATGTTCTTTTTCAACATTTTCCTGGAGCTCTATCTATAGCGGAAGAATCTACAACTTGGCCAATGGTTACCGAGCCTACAAATGTAGGAGGACTAGGTTTCAATTTGAAATGGAACATGGGTTGGATGCATGATATGCTCGATTACTTTGAAATAGACCCTTGGTTTAGACAGTTCCATCAAAATAGTGTGACCTTTTCGATAACTTATAATTACACAGAAAATTTTATGCTAGCCCTTAGTCATGATGAAGTAGTTCATGGGAAAAGTCATCTTTTACACAAAATGCCTGGAGATGATTGGAAAAAATTTGCTAATACAAGGGCTCTATTAACCTATATGTGGACACATCCTGGTAAAAAAACAATTTTTATGGGAATGGAATTTGGACAGAGGCAAGAATGGAATGTTTGGGATGATCTTCAATGGGAGCTCCTAAAATTTGAACCTCACAAAGGCATTAGGAACTTGGTTGATGACTTAAACAAACTTTATAAAAATGAACCTTCTCTATGGAAAAATGACTTTGATCCTTATGGATTCCAATGGATAGATTGCGATGATACATCTAATTCAGTAATAAGTTTTATGAGAAGAGAAACTAATAGCAATGAATGGCTTGTAGTTGTTGCAAACTTTACGCCGAATTTTCATGGATCGTATAAAATAGGCGTTCCAATTGAGGGGTTTTATAAAGAAATTTTCAATTCAGATGGATCTAGATATGGAGGGAGTAATAAAGGGAACATGGGAGGTAAAAAAACTTTAAAATTTAATATTCATAATTATGAAAATGCTCTTGAAATTGTTTTACCTCCCCTAAGTGTAAGCATCTTCAAGCATCAAACAAAGAAATAATTAAATTCTGAATTAGTGAATTTCATTTAATTCTTCACATAATGATTTTAATCTGCTCTACGTTGTAAAATTTTTAAGTTAGAAATTTTTAATTTTTTTTTAAAATACATTGAACTCCAAAAATGGGTGATAATTTACCACTTTTACTTTCTGCTGCCTTAGGTAATAAAGTTAATAGGCCTCCAGTATGGATGATGAGACAAGCTGGTAGGTATATGAAAATTTATAGAGATTTAAGAGAGCGCTATCCAAGCTTCAGGGAAAGGTCTGAGAACCCAGAACTTTCTTATGAAATTTCAATGCAACCTTTTAAGGCTTTCAAGCCAGATGGTGTGATTCTTTTTTCAGATATTCTTACTCCTCTGCCTGGTATGGGTATTAATTTTGAAATAATTGAAAGTAAGGGCCCAATTATAGAGGATCCCATAAGAAATATTCATCAAATAGAAAATTTAAAAGAATTAATTCCAAATGAAAGTTTAAGTTTTGTTGGGGAAGTCCTTTCATCATTAAAAAAAGATGTAAAAAATGAAGCAACAGTTCTTGGCTTTGTTGGAGCACCCTGGACTCTTGCTGCATATGTTGTTGAAGGTAAAAGCAGTAAGAACTATTCTTTAATCAAATCAATGGCTTTCAAAGAGCCAGATTTGCTTCACAAACTTCTTGAACACTTTGCAAAATCAATAGGTGAGTATTTAAAATATCAAATAAAATCTGGTGCTCAAGTTGTACAGATTTTTGACTCCTGGGCGGGACAATTAAGTCCTGAAGACTACGATATTTTTGCTGGTCCTTATCAAAAAAAGGTTGTTGAAATTGTTAAAGAAGAATACCCCGATACTCCAATTATTTTATATATATCAGGGAGTGCTGGGGTAATAGAAAGAATGGCTAATACTGGTGTGGATATAATTTCGCTGGACTGGACAGTGGATATTAAGGAGGCTTGTAAGAGAATTCCTTCTGAAATTGGGATTCAGGGCAATGTTGATCCTGGTATATTATTTGGGGATAAAGAATCAATAAAAAATAGAATAGATAATACTTTTAATAAAGTAAAAGAAAGAAAATATATTCTTAATTTAGGTCATGGGATTTTACCAGGCACACCTGAAGAAAATGCTAAAACATTTTTTGAACATGGAAAAACACTTACTTACTAACTTATATTTTGGCAATTAAAAACTTATTAATAACTGGCTCTAACGGATGTGTTGGTCAATATTTAATTGATTGGTTTTTAAAAAAAACTCGATTTAGGCTATATCTTATGGTTAGAGATAGGAATAAGCTACCCTTATCTATCCAAAAAAACAAACGAATTAAATTATTAATCTGTGATATTCGAGAATGTCATAAATTTAGTAAAGAAATTAGTCAAATAAATTTTCTTATACACACTGCGACAGCTTGGGGTGATCCAAAAAGAGCCTACGAAGTAAACATAAAAGCGTTTGAAGAATTATTAGGAATGCTTGAAAAAAATAAATTAGAGAAAATAATTTATTTTTCAACAGCGAGCATACTTAATAAAGAAACTGAGTTAATGAGGGAATCCTTAATTTATGGAACAGAATATATTCAAACAAAATATAAGTGTTTTGAGAGACTTAAAGAGAGCTCATTTGCAGAAAAAACTTTCGTGGTTTTCCCTACATTAGTTTTCGGAGGAACTCTTAATAAAAGAAGTAAATTTCCGGTAAGTTATTTAACCAGCGGATTGAAAGAAATTAATAAATGGCTTTGGTTAGCAAGATTTCTAAAACTTAATTCAAAATTTCACTTTATACATGCCAATGACATTGCTCAAATTTGTGGATTTCTAATTAGAAATTATAAATTAGATGCTTATAAAGGATTCAAGAAATTTGTATTGGGACAAAACTTTATTTCTATTGATGATTCAATAAATATACTTTTAAAAAGAAATCATATGACTAGATATTTTTCTATCCCCCTAACAAAAAAAATAATGAAGATTTTATTAAGAGTGCTTCCTATTCAAACTACTCCTTGGGATAGTTTCAGCATTAAAAAATATGACTTTAATCATGTTCCCATAACTAATCCAGAGACATTTAATATGAAAAGTTATGCAAAATCACTCGAAGATATCTTAAGGTTAGCAAAGTTACCAGGTTGTAATATCAATTAAACTTCTCGCGATTTAGTTCCAAAAACCTTGTAATATGTATAAATAGTAAATTTAAATTATGTTACGTTCAATTTTTGCTGGATTTTTTGCAATTGTTTTAACTCTGGGTCTAGGTATCACATCTGTTTCAGCTAAAACTGTTGAAGTTAAACTTGGTACTGATGCTGGAATGCTAGCTTTCGAACCTAGCTCTGTAACTATCAGTGCGGGTGATACTGTCAAATTCATCAATAATAAATTAGCTCCTCATAATGCTGTTTTTGATGGCCATGAAGAACTTAGTCATGCTGATCTAGCTTTTGCTCCAGGGGAATCTTGGGAAGAAACCTTTGATACAGCTGGTACTTATGACTACTACTGTGAGCCTCATAGAGGAGCAGGTATGGTAGGAAAAGTAATTGTTGAGTAACAAGCTTTTATTGATTTAAAATATTCATCAAACGTTTGAATATTTTCGAACTATTTAGAGTAATTTCCTTTAACTTTGATGAAGATAGTCCCAAGTGAATTTTCTAATTCTGCTTGGGATTCTTTTCTTTTATCAAAGGAAATAGCTCTTAATAATTTTCAACAAAATGTAGATTCTGAAAATTTATTACTTGCATTAATAAAAAAAGATATTCTTACAATCAAAATACTTAAAAAGAATGATATTAATATTAAAAGATTAGAAACAGAATTAATTTCTTTATTGCATGCGAAAGCAAAGATGAAGAAAAAGCAAAAAAGTTTATTTATAGATGAAAACACACAAAAAGTTTTCTTAAAAGCAAATGATTTAAGAGAAAATTTAAATGATGTAGTGATATCAACAGATCACATACTGTACGGTTTAACATATGATGTGGTTTGCGGGGAATTAATTTTAAATAAAAAAGAAATTCCAGAATTTTTAGAAATTATACAAGAGATGCAATCTGATTCCACAATAAAAAATAATTTTGACAGTTCTAATGAATCTTTAGATAAATTCGGTATCGATCTCACAAAATCGGCAAGAGATGGGATCTTAGATCCAGTAATTGGCAGAGATGAAGAGATCAGAAGGACGATCCAAATATTAAGCAGAAGAACAAAAAATAATCCAGTTCTAATAGGAGAACCAGGTGTAGGCAAAACTGCGATAGTAGAGGGCTTAGCTCAAAGAATAGTTAATGGAGATGTGCCTTCTTCTTTAAATAATAGACAATTAATTTCAATCGATATGGGTTCACTAATAGCTGGAGCAAAATACCGAGGTGAATTTGAAGAAAGGATAAAAAATGTTTTAAAAAAAGTAAAAAGTTCTGAAGGTAAGATTATTTTATTTATAGATGAAATACATACAGTTGTTGGAGCAGGTGCAAGTGGGGGATCATTAGATGCTAGTAATCTTTTAAAACCTATGCTAGCGAGAGGAGAATTGAGATGCATTGGGGCTACAACAATTAATGAACATAAACAAAATATTGAGAAGGATCCTGCACTTGAAAGAAGATTTCAAAAAATAAAAATTAATGCTCCTTCAGTAGATGATACGATTTCAATACTTAGAGGACTAAGAGAAAAATATGAAGTTCATCATAGTGTAAGAATTTCAGATAATGCTTTAGTTGCGGCTGCCAGCCTTAGTGAAAGATATATTAACGATAGATTTTTACCTGACAAGGCAATCGATCTAATTGATGAAGCTGCTTCAAGATTAAATATGGTAATAACTTCCAAACCAGAAGAAATTGATGAGATTGATAGAAAAGTTTTGCAACTAGAAATGGAAAATCTATCCTTAAAAAGGGAATCAGATAATTTTTCTTTAGAAAGGCTTAAAAGAATTAATAATGAGCTGAAAGAACTCAAGATTAAACAATCTGAATTAAATACTCAATGGAGGAAGGAGAAAGAAGAAATTGATGAGATTAGTAATCTAAAAGAAGAAATTGAATCTACCCAATTACAAATAGAACAAGCTAAAAGAAGCTTTGATCTCAACAAAGCCGCAGAATTAGAATTTGGAACCCTAAATACTTTGCAAAAAAATTTAAAGAAAAAAAGTGAGGGTTTAGTAGATTCTTTCAAAAATGGGGAAAAGAATCTTTTAAGGCAAGAGGTGAATTTTGATGATATTGCAGAAGTTGTTTCGAAGTGGACTTCTATTCCTGTCAATAATCTAAACCAATCTGAGAAAGAAAAGCTTTTAAAACTTGAATTAACTCTTAAAGAAAAAATTATTGGTCAGAATAATGCTATTTCCATTGTTGCAGATTCAATTAAGAGATCAAGAACAGGACTAAATGATCCAAATAGGCCACTAGCTAGTTTTTTATTCTTGGGCCCAACAGGAGTAGGGAAAACAGAACTAAGCAAAGTAACAGCTAAAACAATATTTGATTCAAATTCATCGATTACGAGATTAGATATGTCTGAATTTATGGAGAAGCATTCTCTTAGCAAAATTATTGGTGCCCCTCCAGGGTATATAGGTTTTGAATCTGGAGGTCAATTAACGGATGCAGTTAGGAAAAATCCTTATTCATTAATACTCCTAGATGAAATAGAAAAAGCGCATAAAGATGTTTTAAATATTTTATTACAAGTACTTGATGATGGGATTATTACTGATGGGCAGGGGAGAACCATAAGTTTTAAAAATTCAATAATTGTTCTAACAAGTAATTTAGGTAGTCAATCCATAAATGATTTATCTATTAGAAATGAAGACGCAAATGAAATAAAAAACATTGTGGATGTTGAATTGAAGAAATTCTTTAAACCTGAATTCCTCAATCGTCTTGATGAAATAGTAATTTTTAAAACTCTAGAGTTAAATGAACTAAAAGAAATTGCAAAAATTCAATTAAAAAGGCTAGAAAATAGGCTCATCAAAAAAGACTTGAATTTACAAATGACAGAAGAAGTGATTGACCATCTAGTTAAAAATAGTTTCGATAGCAGTTATGGAGCAAGGCCTTTGAAAAGGATTATTCAAAAAGAAATTGAGACAAAAATTGCAAATAATATTTTAAATAACAATTATTTAAATAAAAAAGAGGTTTTTATTTCAATTAAGGACGGAGGAATATTTGTAGATTGATATTTTGTATAAAGCATTATTTTTAAATTTCTAATAAAAACTTTTTATTAAATATTTAGTACCATGTCGGTAAATTTTCATAACTCGCAGAATTAGATTTGTTTTCTTTTGATTCAGTTTTCCAGCAACATGTTCTTCCTTTATCTTTTTCCTTTAAATATTCATTAGCCCATTGCCAAATAACTTTGGAAGAGAATTCCATTCCAACATTATCCATAATCCTCAAATTTAAAGCCTCTAAGTCATTTAACTCCTTCCAGTAATTTAATAAAGGGTCATCTTTATTCACTAGAAATGTATGATCAAACTGTTCTTTTAGTTTTTTTTCAAGAGGCTTTAATCTAGAAAAATCAACAACAAAACCATTTACGTCTAATTCTTTCGCAATAAACCAAAAAGTAAATGATCTCGAGTAGCCATGAACAAATCTGCAATGTCCCGCATGACGCCATTGCCTGTGAGAACATGGAAAATCCTCAAAACTTTTACTGCAAGAAAATTGTGAAGAATGAATATTCATTAATTAGCTGTTAAGATAATTTCTAGTAAAACAAAGGTGAAAGAGTTAACACATTTAATATAATGGCTTATTCAACTAATTTTTCGATAGAAGAACTTCGCTTTGACAATTATGGATTAATCCCTGCAATAGCACAAGATTGGCTAGACGGATCAATTCTTATGCTTGCTTGGATGAATAAAGAATCATTAACTAAAACACTTGAAACAAAAAATGTCCATTATTGGAGCAGGTCAAGATCTGAGATATGGAGAAAAGGAGCAACAAGCGGTAGTACCCAAATACTTAAAGAAATTAGATTTGATTGTGACAATGATGCACTTGTTCTTTCTATAGAACAGAATGGTTCTGGAGCATGCCATACAGGCGAAAAAAGTTGCTTTTTTAATGAAATAGATAATAAGTTAAGTAATAAAAAAGAAAAGAAAACAAATCCTTTTTCTAATATTTGTTCAGAATTATTTAATACTCTTAATGAAAGATCAATTAATCGTTTAGAAAAAAGTTATACAAATCATTTATTAACAAAAGGTAGTAATACTATCTTAAAAAAAATGGGTGAAGAAACGGCAGAATTTATTATGGCTTGCAAAGATAATGACAAAAATTCAATCTCAAATGAAGCTGCTGATATAATTTATCATCTACAAGTTGCATTGCTGCATAAGGGAGTTGAGTGGAGAGATGTGCTAGCTGTTCTTGAATCAAGGAGAAAAAAAGGATAACCAAATTAAAGATATTTGAAACTGTAAATTATTTAATTAAATCAAATAATTAAATAATAATTATTAACTAAATATTAATTAATTATTACATGTATAGCTTATTTAGAAATTAACTATAAGTTAAATATATTAACTAAAGGTGTAAATCGTGAGTTCATTAAGCGATTTTCTTGGAGAAATAGGTCGTCATCAACTTTTAACCCCAGAGAAAGAACTCACGATGGGGAGAAAAGTTCAAGAAATGGTTGTACTTATAAATAGATGTCAAATTGCAGGTGGTAAAGGCCCTGCTTGTGAATATTCTCAAGAGGAAAAAAAGAAAATAAAAGTTGGCGAAAAGGCCAAGAATGAAATGATTACAGCAAATCTTAGATTAGTTGTTAATCTTGCCAAAAGATATCAGGGGAAAGGTTTAGAATTATTGGATTTAATTCAAGAGGGGACTCTTGGTCTTACAAGAGCTGTAGAAAAATATGACCCTGCAAGAGGACATAGATTCTCCACTTATGCTTATTGGTGGATAAGACAAGGGTTAAATAGAGCACTATCAACTCAAAGCAGGACCATAAGAATACCAGTAAATATAAATGAAAAGCTAACTAAATTAAGAGCAGCAAAATCAAAGCTAATGCAACTTAAAGGGTTTCCTCCTTCAAGTATTGAGTTAGCAGAAGAGATGAAAATTACTAAAGAGGAAATTGATGAACTACTTTCTTGCGAGTTGCGAAGTATAACAGTTAGTCTTCAAGGTACTGTAAAATCAAAATCCGATCCATCTGAGCTTGTTGATATTTTGCCAAGTGATCAAACCCCTCCAATGGAATTAGCAGAACTAGCTGAAAGAACAGCCTCTGCTTGGACTTTATTAGATAAAGCTAATCTTACTGAAAAAGAGAGAAAGATTGTAAGTCTAAGATTCGGTTTAGATGGTTCAAATGAATGGAGAACTTTAGCTGAAGTTGCAAGGCATATGAGTTGCAGCCGAGAATATTGCAGACAAGTTGTACAAAGGGCATTAAGAAAGCTTAGGAAAGCAGGAATTCAAAATGGACTTGTAGATAGTATTAGCTAAAAAATTTTTTTTACTAATTAAAAGTATGAGTAAGAGTTATTACCAAAAAAAAGAAAGAATCTATGAAGCAGAGGTTTTGGAAAGTTCGTCATTGGATGAAAATATAATTATAAAAATCCTAATAAGGGCTGGGAGAACAATTTCAAAACCTGCTTTAGAAGTTTTAGAAATGGCGCTAGATCCATATACTCCATCACAAGTAAGAGTTTCATTAATGGCTGCACTAGCTTATTTAATCATGCCTTTTGATCTGTTCCCTGACTTTATGCCTTTAGTAGGCTTTAGTGATGACTTCGTTGCCCTAACTGCAGTTTTAAGTATATGGAGTAAGTATATGACTCCTTCAATAAGAGCTAGAGCAGAAAGGAAACTTAATAAATTATTCCCTTTCATGAAATGAGTAAACTATCTCAAGAAGAAGAGAAAGAAATAATAGTCTTTATTAAAGATTGGTTGAAATCGCATGGATATACTCAAAAAGATCTAGCTAATGAATTAAAAATAAAATCAAGCAGAACATATGAAATTACTCAAAAAGTTAAAGAAATTTATAAAAAAGGTGGAATTTTTAACTTAGCAAAAAATCTTATAAAGATAGAGCAGAATTGGCTAAAAAATATACAAATTAATTCTCTAGAAGTAAACAAAACCCATCCATATAATCAATTAGACATAGACTCTTTAGTAAATCAAATAAGAAAAGATAGTAGTAAATAAAATATAAAACTTTAGACAATATGTTATTTAAAACTTTTTTCTTTTTTAAAATATTATAAAAGATATTTTTATAAAAACCTACATTAAAATGCTTGGATCCAGGGATAAATTTTAAAAGAAATCCATATTCCTTTTTGCCAATAAATATCTTTCTCAATTAATTTTTTTAATTCATTTTCATCATTAGCATTAAAAATAGCGAATAAATATTTTGTACATTTTGTAGGACCTAAAGTAACTAAAATATTTCTATCTTTTAAATTTTCAAGTCTATTTAAATGTTGTTTACGAAACGGTTCCCTTTTACTAATTGCATCCTCACAGTAGTTACCAAAAACTATAAATTTTTCCATTTTAAAAAGATAATAATTGAATAAATACATAATTAATAATTGCACAAATTACACTCTAATTGCTATGTTAATTAAGAATAACTTTTTATTAATTTATTATGCTCACTGGTAGCGATCTTCTTGCTAAAGTTAAAGAACTAGGTGATGTTAGCAAGTCGGATCTTGTTCGTGCTTGTGGATATGTTTCCACAAAAAAAAACGGAGGCGAACGTTTAAATTTCACCGCTTTTTATGAATCACTTCTTGAAGCAAAAGGAGTTAATCTTGGTGATGCTGGAGTAGCAGGAATTGGGAAGGGTGGTAGAAAATTAAGTTACATAGCAACAGTTCAAGGTAATGGAAATCTCTTAATTGGGAAAGCATATACTGCACTTTTAGACTTAAAAGCAGGTGATGAGTTTGAAATAAAATTAGGTAGGAAACAAATAAGATTATTACCAGCTAAAGGATCAGAATAAAAAAAAATTTTTTTTGAATTTTATTGTTTAAACCCTCTTTTTATAGTGGGTTTTTTAATAAAATAAGCTTATAAATATAGCTTTAAAATTACATTTATTGATCCGCAGCTATACGCATTTCTTCGCAAAAGTTGCCAATTTTATTTACAACTTCAATTTCTTTACAATCAGAAATTCTTTTAACAAATGCACTTCCAATAATTACTCCATCTGCCCCCCATTTACGAACCTTATTAACATGTTCAGGTGAAGATATTCCGAAACCAACGGCAACTGGATTAATGCTTATTTCTTTTAATTTACTAATAAGACTTTCTACTCTATTTTCCATTTTGTTTCTCTCTCCTGTTACTCCTGTTACACTTACTAAATAAGTAAATCCTTTTGTATTATTAGATATCATTTTCATTCTCTCAAAGGGAGTTGTAGGTGCCACTAATAATATTAAATCTATATGGTAAGAACTAATAATTTTTGAAAATTTATAGGCTTCTTCCAAGGGAAGATCAGGAATTATTAATCCGGCGACACCAGCTTTAGATGCTAACTCACAAAAATTCTCAAGTCCAAAATTTAATATAGGATTAAAATAAGAAAAAAGTATTACTGGAATATGCAACTTATCCTTAAGAGACTCTAATAACTGGATCACCTTTATTAAAGTAGTGCCTGACTTTAAAGCTCTAGATGCTGAAAATTGAATAATTGGACCATCTGCAAGAGGATCACTATAGGGGATTCCTAGTTCAATAAAGTCTGCGCCCTTTTCTTGTAGCTTTAATAATATTTTAGAAGTTATTTCAATATTAGGATCCCCTGCCATGAGAAAGGGCATTAAAGCTAATTTCTGATTATTTTTTAATTCAAAAAACTTCTTATCTATTTTTGATAAAGTTTCATTTTTAGTGATTTGATTTTTCTTGTTTTCTTTCATGAATTTTTAGATTTTTATTTGAAATTCTTAGGGAGTTTATGATTTTTTCTCTAAATCTTCCATTAGTTTTTTCTGATCTTCTTTTGATAATGAGTTGAATTTAGTTTCTAGTTTATCATTCACAATTTTTTCATATTCTTTTCTGTAACGCTTCCTTTGTTCCATAAAAGTCATTTTTCCGTTGAAAACTCTAAGAACATAAGATGAGACCCAACTTATTACAATCACAATTAAGATAAAGTTTGAGATAGTACTAGCAGTAAAGTTATCTATACCAAATTGTGGCACTAACTTGTAACTTAATATTCCTAATAAAGAGATTAATAAACCTATTTGTACAACTTTACCTTTAGTCAATTAGTTACCCTTTGCTATTTCCTCTTAATCTGAGATTTAAAAATGGAGCAAATAAAATTAAACCTGGAAAAAAAAGAAAGACTAATCCATAAATGCATAATCTCTCAAATTTGCCCATAACATTCCATCTATTATTCATCCAGTAAAAAAGGATTAACGGTATAAATAATAAATAAATAGAAATAATACCAACGTAGGTAATTAAAGTCGCAAATGAATTATTAAAAATACTTTCCATTTAAAATTCTGGTTTACTTAGTTAAAACATAACAATTATTAAAAGTTATCGTAAGAACTAAAAATAAATAGTTTAAGAATGGGAGTGGGGGGACTTGAACCCCCACGAGCTAAAGCGCTCGACGGATTTTAAGTCCGGCGCGTCTACCAATTCCGCCACACTCCCAAAAGGAATTTGCGCTTTTTTATCGTAGCCGAAAGTATCACTTTTAACCAAGAAAAATGCGAATATTTACACTTTTAAGGAAGCAATAGACGCGCTGGATATTTTTAGAATTAGGTTATTTAGAATTATGCAAATATTTACTAGTAAAAAATAAGATCGCTGATATGTTATTAATAATTATTCTTAATTGAAAAAATAAATGTCGAGCATTATCAGAGCGAAAAAAGGTTCCTGGTTTTTAGGCGTTTGCAAAGGTCTCGAAAAATCTAACAGAGGAAATGTTTTTTTCTGGCGATTAGTTTTTTTCATCTCTGGATGTTTCACCTTTGGCATTCCAATTTTGATATATCTTGGATTAGCTGTTATTTTTCCTATTGAAAAATCAGAGTAAATATTTCAGCTAGTGGTCAAAAGTTAAAAAAACTCAAAATTAATAAAATTCTTTTAAAAATACTGCGAAATTTAATGGTTTATAAGTCGCTAGATTATGTGTTGGATATTTATTCCAATGTGGATAGGTTATAAATAAAGATAGGGACTGAGTTTTACCCCAATCCCTAATTGACCTGTTCGCTATTGTATTAGGTTATCAATTTCATTTTAAGTCCGGCGCGTCTACCAATTCCGCCACACACCCAAAAGGAATTTGCGTTTTCTAAGCGTAGCGGAAAGAACCTCAATCAACCAAAAGTTAACCCAATATTTACATTTTCTCAGAATCTTGAAAAAGATTTTATCTTTCAATCAAAAAATTTTTTTAATCAAATAAAGAGTTTAGTATTTATTTTTTTCAAAAGTTAATTTAATGTTTTTATATTTTATTTAATTAGTCCCTCGAGTTGCCATGTTAAAGTTTCTCCTCCATGAAAAGGTTTTATTTGTCCAACAACCTTATTGTTCTCAATTACATCAATAAATTCTGGAATTTCATTTTGCTTAGATACTAATCTTATTTTTTCTTTATTAATAGGTAGATTGTAAAAATTAGGTCCATTCAAACTTGCAAATTTTTCGAATTGATCAAGAGCATTTTCCTCCTCAAAAACTTTTATGTAACTTTCTATGGCTACTGGAGAGTTAAAAATACCTGCACAACCACAAAATGCTTTCCACTGTCTTAGATGAGGAGCAGAATCCGTACCTAAGAAAAAACATTCTTTTCCGCCAGTAGCAGCCTTCCTTAAAGCAATTCTATTATTTTCTCTCTTAGCAATTGGTAAACAGTAAAAGTCACTGTTTAAACCGCCAAAGAACATCGCATTCCTATTAATGTGTAAATGATGTGGTGTAATAGTAGCTCCTAAATTATTCTCCTGAACAAAATCAACGGCATGAGAGGTAGTTATATGTTCTAAAACAATTTTCAATTTTGGAAATCTTTTTATTAAAGGTGAAAGTTCTTTATCTATAAATACGTGTTCTCTATCAAAGATATCGACTTCAGGATCGGTCACTTCTCCATGAATTAAAAGAGGCATTCCAATTTCTTGCATAACTTCAAATATTTCATAAAGATTTTCTATTTTTTTAACTCCCTGACTTGAGTTTGTTGTCGCATTAGCAGGATACAATTTAGCAGCAAAGAAAACATTATTATTAAAGCCTTCTAATAATTCATCTTTTATTGTTTCGTCTGTCAGATATATTGTCATTAATGGCTCGAAAGTAGAATTTTTAGGCAATGCTTCAGATATAGATTTTTTATAAGAAATACATTCTTTAATTGATATGATTGGTTTCTTCGTGTTTGGCATAACAATAGCCCTGCCAAAAACTTCAGATGTAAATCTGATAATATTTTTTAAAACAATGCCTTCCCTTAAATGTAAATGCCAATCGTCTGGTTTTGATATAGTTAATTCTTTCAAAATTTTAATAATTTAATTAATTTTAACAGCAAATAAAATTTGACAATAGTTTTAAGATAATTATTGAATAAATTCAAGATATAATTATTTAAATAAATATTTTAAATATGAGTGAGTTTATATTGCCAATAGTAGAGATAATAATAGGAATAGTATTACTTTTTGCAGGAGGGGAATTATTCATTCAAGGGGCAATTTCTTTATCGCTAATCTTAGGAATACCTCAAATAGTGATAGGTTTAACTGTTGTTTCCTTAGGGACAAGCTCTCCTGAATTGTTAGTAAGTTTAAATTCAATCTTCAAGGGGAGTGATTCACTCGCAGCAAGTAATGTAATAGGAAGCAATATTTTTAATGTTCTTGTTGTATTAGGAATAAGCTCATTAATAACACCTTTAAAAGTAAAAAGCAGAATTGTCCGTAGAGATGTCCCTCTTCTAATAGCCATATCATGTGCAGTCTGGGCAATGTCATCAACTGGACTATTGACTTGGCAAGCAGGAATTTTTCTCATATTTTGTTTAACTTTAAATACAATTTGGGAAATAAATACTATGAAAGAAAATGAAGAGAATACTAAAAATGCTGAGCCTGAGATAAAAGATGTTCAAGGGAATAAGAGAAGTAAGCTTAATATTGGATTAAAGTTGATATCTGGAATTCTTCTTCTAAGCTTTGGTTCAAATATTTTAGTAAATGGTTCTCAATCTTTAGCGGCTCTATTAGGAGTAAATGAAATTATTATTGGTCTAACTATAGTTGCGACTGGCACCTCACTGCCAGAGCTAGTTACTTCAATAATTGCAGCCTTTAAAGGTAAAACAGATCTTGCTATTGGTAATGTTATTGGAAGTAATTTGCTCAATCAACTTCTTATTCTTGGAAGTTGCAGTATTTTTTCTGGATTAAAAGGTTTAACAATTGATCCAAGCCTAATAAAAGTTGACTTACCATTTATGGTTTTAACTACTTTTGCCTGCCTTCCAATTTTTTGGACCAAGGGGAAAATTACCAGAATTGAAGGTTTTATACTCTTAAATCTTTATATTTTTTACATCATGGATAAATTATTATTCTTAAACGGATTTAATAATCTCTATCAATTGAGAGTATTTACTTTTATTTATTTCTCATTTTTCACAGTATTTCTTTTAGCTCAAGAAAGTCTAAAAATATCTAGAAGATAACTTTGTTATCCATACATAGTTACAAATTCCTCTGAAATGGTTGGATGCAAGGCCATAGTAATATCAAATTCCTTCTTAGTTATTCCTGCATTTAAAGAGACTGAAACCATTTGTATAATCTCAGATGCTGCTTCTCCAAACATATGACAGCCTAAAACCTTATCATTCTTTTTGTTAACAACAAGTTTTAACATACATTTATATTTATTTTTCTTAAAGGTATTAGACATAGGAGTGAAACTACATTTAAAAACTTTTATATTTTCTTCCTTATAAATTCCTTTTGCATCTTCTTCACTAAGCCCAACTGTTGAAATTTCAGGAATTGTAAAGATCGCCTTGGGAATATTTTCATAATTAACTTTTCTTTTTTTATCAGCAAAAAAATTATCTGCAAAAACTCTCCCTTGCTCTATTGCTACTGGAGTTAAATTTGGCTTTTTTATTATATCTCCAATAGCAAATATATTAGAATTAGTTGTCTGATTAAGTTCATTGACTTTTAAATACATACCATCCATTTTGAGATTAAAAATATCTAGATTCAATCTTTTGAGTGCAGGTTCCCTTCCAGTTGCAATAAGTACATTATTGGTTAACAATTTAGTCCCTGATTCCAATGTCGATTCTAAATTACCATTCATTTTCTTAATAGATTTTAGTTGATTTTGGAATTTTAAATCTATGCCCAAAGAAATCATTGTCTTTTCTAAGCATTCTGACAAGTCTTTGTCAAAACCATTCAGCAAGTTCTTACCTCTAATTAATTGTGTAACTTCAGTACCTAAGTTTTTAAAAATTGAAGCGAATTCACATGCTATGTAGCCTCCCCCAACTATTAATAATGTCTTAGGAAAGTCTTTTAATTCAAAAATATCATCGCTACTCCATGCTAGATCTTTCCCAGGAATATTTAATTGTTTTGGTTTACCTCCAACTGAAATAAGAATTTTTTTAGAGCTTATTTCCCTTAAAATATTTTTTGTTTTTGGACAAACTACTTGTATTGTATTTTGATTTAAAAATATTCCAAGACCCTCAAAAACTTTTACGTTTAATTTCTTTAAAGAGTTTGAATGTAAGTCACTTAATCTAGAAACTTCTTCTCTAATATTACTAAGTAAAATCTTAGATTTAAAAGTTATTTCTTTACTTTTTAATCCATACCCTTCAGAAGAAACCATGTTTATTCTATTTTTAGCTGCATAAACCATTAGTTTTTTTGGGACACAACCTCTGATAACACATGTCCCACCTATTTTGTTAACTTCAATTATTGCGACTTTTGCACCATAACTTGCAGCTCGTTTTGCTGCAGCCAATCCCCCTGAACCAGCACCAACTACAATTAAATCAAAGTCGAATTCCAAAACCTTTTAAATCATTTATTATAACGTAAATCTTAAAATTAATATGAACAAATGAATAAAGTTTTGAGTTGGGACGCTTTAAGTAAGTTCGCAATTGAAGATTTTGACAGAGTTAATGGAGTAAATAATTCTTACTCAAACTTAAGATTATTTGGCCATAATGAGAAAGATATCGATCTAATTTTCTATAGAGATAGACATTCTTGGTGCCCTTACTGCCAAAAGATATGGTTATGGCTTGAATTCAAGAGAATTCCATACAAAGTAAAGAAAATAAATATGTATTGTTATGGACAAAAGGAAAAATGGTATCTCCAAAAAGTTAGATCGGGTAAATTACCTGCGATAGAATTTAGTGGGAAGATAATAACTGAAAGTGATCATATAATTACTTTCTTAGAAAATGAATTCGGTCCACTTGGCTCATCACTCGTATCAGATGATATTCAAGAAGTTAGAAATTTAGAAAGAGAAATATTTAGATCTTGGTGTAATTGGCTTTGCAGAAAAAGCCTTAATTTTATAGATGAATCCTTTAGTAAAAATAAATTTAGACAATCTATTTTGAAATTAGAAAAAATATTAAGTGCATCCAAAACTGGATTTATTGATTCACCAATAAATGAATCAGAAACATCAGAACCAGGAACAGGAGACATAATTTTTATTCCCTATATAGAGAGAATGAATGCTTCTTTAAGTTATTACAAAGGATTCAATTTACGAATTAATTATCCTTTTATTGATAAATGGCTTACCCTTCTTGAAAATCTAAGTACTTATAGAGGAACTCAAAGTGACTTCCATACGCATTCTCATGACTTACCTCCTCAAATGGGAGGTTGCTTTAAGTATGTCAATGATCAACAAATTTACTTTTCTAATCTAATAGATAATGGGGAGGGACTTGGGAACTTGGAATTCAACCATAGTACAGACTTGAATTATTATGCTAGATTTGCTCTTAAAAGAGTCTTAAAACATAAAAATAATATCATCAACGCTAATCCTTATGAAAAAGACTTATTTGAGGAATCATTAAGATCTGCTCTCACTTATATGCTCACCTCTGAAATTAATAAAGTACCAAATAATGCATTTTTATCTATCAATTACTTAAAAAATAGAATTTCAGTACCGAGAGATATGCCTATTATTTCTGCAAGATTGTTAAGGCAATCATTAAATAAAATTGTGTCACCTAATGTTAATTGCAAAATAGATCAAATCCCAGATAAGCATAGATATGATCAAGATCCTGCAAAATTTATTTTGCAATAAAAGATTATAAATTTTTTCTTGAATCGATTTGAAGCAAATCCTTTATTTTTTGAACTTGACTGGCAACATTTGGATCAATAGACAATTTTTTTTCAACTTGATCAATAGCATACATTACAGTTGTATGATCTTTCCCTCCAAATTCATCTCCAATTTTTGGAAGGCTTAGATCAGTTCCTTGCCTCATGAGATACATCCCTATTTGTCTTGCTTGACTAACTGGCTTTCTCCTACTGGAGCTAACTAGTTCTTCAGATGAAACTTTAAAGAAATCTGAGACTTTTTTGATTACCTGCTTAGGGGTTACTACTACTCCAACACTGTTTGGATCAAGCATTGGAGCGATTGATTGAACTGTCATAGGTAATCCAGTTATTGATGCAAATGCTACTGCCCTGGTAAAAGCCCCCTCTAATTCTCGAATATTTGATGAAAATCTTCCTGCGATAAATTGAATCAAATCTCTTGGAAGATTCATTCTTTCTTGTTCAGCTTTTTTTTGCAGAATTGCCATTCTTGTCTCTATATCAGGAGGTTGAATATCTGCTATTAATCCCATTGAAAATCTAGAGATTAGCCTTTCTTGTAATTTAGGTATTTGATTAGGAGGTCTATCACTGGCAATAACAATTTGTTTACCTGCTTCATATAAAGCATTGAAAGTATTAAAAAATTCTTCTTGTGTATATTCTTTGCCCTCCAAGAATTGAATATCGTCAATTAATAATAGATCAACCGATCTATATTTATTCTTAAAGGCATGCATTCCATCTTTTCTTATAGATTGAATTAAATCACTACTAAAAGTTTCAGTTGAAACATATAAAACTTTTGCTTCTGGTTCAATTTCAACTCGATAATGACCAATAGCTTGCATTAAGTGAGTCTTCCCAAGGCCAACACCACCACAAATAAATAATGGATTAAATTCTCTTCCTGGAGATTCGGCAACTGCTAAAGCTGCTGCATGTGCCATTCGACTATTAGGACCTACAACAAATCTTTTAAAGACATAACGCGTATTTAAAGAATGAGACTTTTTTGATCTTTTAATTGAAATATTGCCATGACTTGTAGAAAAAGATTTTGTCTGAGAATTACTATTATGTTGGGAGACAATATTGGGAGTACTTGCTTTGTTGTTGATATTAATTTCAGATTTAAAAATTACTTTTACATTATGACCACAAATTTCTTCTGCGGCTTTTTCAATAGTTTCACTATAATTTTTTCTTAGCCAATCACTTGTAAAGTTGTTTGGGGTAATCAAAGTCAACAAGCCATTTTCAAAACAATTAAACCTAGCAGGCCTTATCCAAGTTTCAAACGAAGGTTTGCTTAAATTTTTTTGAAGTAATTGTTGAACTTCCGCCCAAATAGGATTGGTTGCTTGCACTAAATTTATTTAATAGATTTTTAATCTAGTAGGAATTTATTAATTGGTCAGTCTCTAATCATAAGATCATGATAAATTTAAAATTTATTAACAATGGAAATTAAATATTTTAAAAAATAAAATCAATTTATTATATAAAGCTTATAATATTTACAACATTTTTATTTTTTTGGACAAAGCACTGCTCATAGTAATGGCTAAGTGGCATGCTTACGGTCGTTGTAAAAGTAGACTATCAAAAGATATTGGGAAATTTAAGTCTGCAAATCTGCAAAGAATAATGACAGAACATACGATTTCAGTTGCCAAATTTCTTGAAAAGAAAGGGTTAATAGATATCTCCTTAGCAATATCTGGTATAGGATTCAAAAAGGCTAAAAGGTGGTCTAATGAGTTAGGCATTAAAAACTTTAATTTACAAGGAAGAGGATGCTTAGGAGAAAAGATGCGTAGGCAAATTTTAATAAATAAAAAATCTAATTTTAAAAAGGCAACCAATATTATTTTAATTGGGACTGATCTGCCAGATCTTTGTCATATGGATTTATTAAATGCCCTTTCAAAACTAAAAAAAAATGATCTTATTTTAGGTCCATCAAATGATGGTGGATATTGGCTTATCGCATTTTCAGAAAGATTATTATCTACTGATTTGTATTTACCTTTTATTAACATTAAATGGAGTAAAGAATATGTACTTAAACAAACTATTAATAACTTTTCTTCAATAGAACTAAAACATGAATTCCTTCATAGGAAAATAGATATTGATACAGTATCAGATATTGAAAGAAGGGAATAATTATTTTGCCCAAAATCTCAATTATTATTCCTACATATAATGAATCTCAACATTTACCTTTACTCCTCTCAGATTTATCCATAATTAATCAGGAAATAGAAATTATAATTGTAGATTGTAATAGTTTAGATAAGACTAGAGACATAGCAAAAATATATGAGACAAAGTTATTTAACTCAATAGAGAAGAACAGGGGGTTACAATTAAATATTGGAGCCACAAAAGCTGAAGGTGAATGGTTTTTATTTATACATGCAGATTCTAGGCTTGATAATGGTTGGTTTAAAAAAGTAGAGTTATTAATTAGTAACAATGAAAATATTATTTATTTTTTTAAATTTAAGATTAACAATAAAAAGTTTATTTACAGAGTTCTTGAAATTGTTGTAAACCTTCGAAGCTACATTTTTAAAGATCCATACGGAGATCAAGGACTCTTAATTCACAGAACTACTTATTTTAAAAATAAAGGGTTTAAAAAAATTCCTTTGATGGAAGATGTAGATTTTATAAAAAGAATAAAAAATAAATTACCTTTAAAAATGTTAAATATTCCAATTTATACAAGTAGTAGAAAATGGGAAAAAACTAATATTATTTTTCAAGCTTTTAAGAATTGGAATTTCCGGTCAAGGTGGTTGAGAGGGGAATCTATAAAGTCTTTATATTATGATTACTATAAAAAGTAAATTAATTTGCATACCAAAAAGCACATTTTGAACCTTTTGGTTCCAAAACCCAACCTTGTCTTTTATAAAACGAAACCACTTCTGCATCTGCAAATAGAGTAACTTTTAATATTCCAATTTTTTTTAACTCTTTCAATATATAATTCATCAATTCTTTTCCTAAACCTAGGCCTTGATAAACAGGATTGACAGCTACATCCCAAATAGTCGCTTCAACAACCCCGTCACCAGTGCATCTAGCGAAGCCTACAAGCCTGGGGAATTTTTCATCATGACGCCACAAACCTACTACTAAAATACTGAATTCTAGTGCTCTTTTAACTCTCCTTATTGGACGCCTACTCCATCCAACAGTCTGCAAGAGTTGATCTAATTCGATGAGATCGAACTCCTTATATTTACTACAAACAAAAACCTCATTTTTTTCTTTATGGCTAAATTCGTAGGAATTTAAACCATAATATTTTACTAGCTTTTCTGGTGAAAGAGTATTTGTTTTCTTGATTGATGTCGCTTTGTTCCTAAAAATCATTAAAATTTAGCAAATCCTTTTTCTTGAAGCTCAGATAATTGAAAATATAAGCCCTTTTTGAGTCTAAGGTCTTTGTGATTTCCTTCTTCAATTAAAACTCCCCCTTTTAAGACAAATATCCTATCAGATTTTTCAATAGTAGCTAATCTATGTGCTATTACTAATGCCGTTTTTTTGTGTAAAATTCTTTCAAGATCTTTTTGTAAAGTCGCTTCTGTAGAGGGATCCATAAATGCAGTAGCTTCATCCATTATCAAAATAATTGGATTTCTTATTGCTACCCTGGCCACTGAAAGAAGTTGTCTTTCTCCTGAGGAAAGATTACCTCCTCTCTCTCTAAGATAAGTGTTCAAACCATATGGCAACTTTCTCAATAAATCATCTAATCCAAGCTCTTTACAAATATTTTCTAATTGTTGATTATTAATATTGGTATTTAATTTTAAGTTATTCGCAACATCCCCACTAAAAATAAAAGTATCTTGAAGAACTACACCAAGCATATTTCTGAGTCTTGCTATTGGTATATTTTGAATGTTTATATCATCTATTAAAATCTGGCCTTCTTGAGGCTCATATAATCTGCAAAGTAATCTTATGATAGTCGATTTGCCAGAACCAGTTGGGCCGACAAAAGCTACATGTTCTCCTGGATTAACTATAAATGATAAATCTTTAATTACCTGTTCACCTTCTTTATAAAAAAAATTGACATTCCGAAATTCAATTTTACCTTTAAATTTATAATCCTTATTTAAGAGGACTCCTGGCATTTTTTTATTAGAAATAGAATCTTTAATCTCAATTTCCTCATCTAACAATTCATTTATTCTCTCTACAGCAGTAAGTCCTCCCTGAATCTGTGTAAATCTCTCTGCTAACTGTCTCAAAGGCTCGAAAAGTCTTTGAGAATATAGAATAAAAGTTGTTAATGTTCCTAAACCAATACTACCAGAAGTTACTAGATAGCCTCCCACCGCTAATACCAATGAAACTGCCGCAAGAGATATCCACTCTATAAAAGCAGATATACTACTATCATAGAAAATGGTCCCATTAACAGCTTTTTGGTATGCAATACCTGTATTAGAAAATTTTTGGCTATTGAAAAACTCTCTCCTAAACATTTGAACTACCTCTAAACCTTGAAGATTCTCTTGGAAATCAGAGTTTAGCTGAGATAATTCCTCCCTTACTTGATAATTTGCTTTTCTATAGCGTTTTTGAAGCCAAACTATAAAATATGAAACCGGTATTTGAGTTAAAAGTAGCAAAATAGCCAATCCTCTATCTATAGAAAGCATTGTTAATGAAATAACTATAAGACTTACAAAATCAGCAATAACCCCAACTGCCCCACTACCAAAAACCTCAGCCAAGGCATCTACATCATTGGTAAGTCTTGTTAGCAATTTTCCTACAGGCATTTTATCGTGATACTTAAGTGAGAGAGAAATAGAGTGTTCAAAAAGCTCCCTTCTAATCCTTGCTGTCAACCTTTGTCCTACAGATTGAATATTATAAGATTGATATCCTTGCAAAACCAATCTAAATAGAACAGTTAGAAATAAAGTAATAATAATTGTATTTATGGATTGCCCAAAGAATGTTTTACTTAACCAAACATCAGTGCTCTCATTTTTTAAGATAGTTATCGCCTGACCTACCAATAATGGTTGAATTGCACCTGCAAAAGAAACAGGTATTAAGACTATTAAAATAAGATAAATTGTTTTTTTATCTTTAGTTAAATATCTACCTAACTTTTTGATTCTATTAAAATCATTCAAAAACATTTATTTAAATAAGTTATTTACCTCTAAAAGATTCTATTGATAAAATAACATCTCGGAGAGGATTACTATCTAATCTAATAGAAAGAGGATTAGCAATTAATCTAGCAGTGGAATAAAAAAGATCGTCAATTTTATTTAAACCGTTTTCTTTGAGAGTTTTACCTGTTGCGACCAAATCAACTATCGCTTCCGCCATCCCTGTTATAGGGCCAAGCTCTACTGAACCCGTTAAATGAACAATCTCAACTGGTATATTTAAATCATCAAAATAGGCTCTTGCCGTTTTTGTAAATTTACTTGCCACTTTACAATTAGCAGGCAAATCAGTAGGTTTTAGATAATTACTATTATTTTTCACAGCTAGTGACATATGACAACCACCAAACTCTAAATCAAGTAACTTAGCAACTTTCAATTCAGATTCCTGTAATACGTCATATCCTACGATTCCTAAATCAGCTTGACCGTAACTTACATAAACAGGAACGTCTCCATTTCTTACTAATAAGGCTTTAGCTCTTTTACATTTTGATTCAATAGTTAATGATCTATTGTTCTTTAGCAATGCATCAGAGAAGTTCAATCCTGCTTTTTTAAAAATTAAAATTGAATCTTCTAACAGAGCTCCTTTAGGTAAAGCTATAGTAATCATAGATCAATTTCTTTCACACAATTTTTTTAATTCTAAGGTAATAATGGAATTTAATAAAGAGCAAAAAATAATTGGAATTAGAGTTCTAAGTGATAATATAATTTGGCTTTGGAAAAAAAATAACTCAGCAGTAGTTGTTGATCCTGCGGTTTCTCAACCTGTAATAGAATACCTTAAAGCCAATAATCTAAATTTAGTGGCTATTTTACAAACGCATCATCACTCAGATCATATTGGAGGGACAAAAAAGCTAGAAAAAGAATGGCCAAATGTTAAAATTGTGGCTTCCGCAAAAGAAAAAAGTAGGATACCCTTTCAAAATTTATCTGTAAAGGATGGAGACAAATTACAATTATTAGATAAAGAAGTTCAAGTCATCGAAGTAATAGGACATACGAAATCTCACATAGCTTTCTATTTTAAAGATAAATTCCCTGTTCTTTTTATTGGTGATACATTATTTTCAGCCGGTTGTGGAAGAGTCTTTGAAGGCACTTATAAACAAATGTATAATTCTCTAAAAAAAATCAAGGATTTACCAAAGAATACTCTCATTTACTGTGCTCATGAATATACAAGGGCAAATCTATTATGGGCATTAAATCTTGAACCCAAAAATAAAAGCATAAAAAAGAAACTTATTGAAGTTGAAAAGAAAATTGCTTTAAAAGAACTAACAATTCCATTTCTATTGGAAGAAGAGATGAAAATTAATCTTTTTTTAAGAGCAGATAATTTAAACGGATTTTCATTTTTAAGAGCAAATAAAGATACATGGGTTTAAATTTATAAAAATACCCTTAATCAAATGTCTACAAAAAAAGTAATTAAGACCTCTAATGCACCAGACCCTGTTGGTCCTTACAACCAAGCAATCAAAGCAGGAAATTTTATTTATTGTTCTGGTCAAATTGCGATTGATCCAATTTCAAATAGGATAAACTGCTTAGGTAATATTGAGGAAGAAACTAATCAAGTTTTAAAAAATCTTTTAGCTGTTCTTAATGCGGGAGGAGCAAAAGCAGAAGATGTTATTAAAACAACCATATATTTAACTGACTTAAAAAACTTTCAAACCGTTAATGCAATATATAGTGATTTCTTTAATGTAGAGGTCCCCCCTGCAAGAGCATGTGTAGAAGTTTCCTCTTTACCAAAAGATGTTTTAATTGAAATAGATTGTGTCGCATTTTTAGATTAATTTATAAATATTTAGAAATTTGAAATAAGAGCCAATTGTGCACCATATTTGTATAGATTAATATTTAACAATTCTTTTTTGATCTATGACAGCAGCAAAGCTTAATATAGATGAACTAGAAGCAGGTTACCCTTTATTTTGTAAAGCTCTAAGATTATTAATTTTAAAAGGCAACACACTTAAAGAAATTGAGAAGACAGTTTGTTGGGGTCATCTTGAAACATTAAATAGGTGCCTTCCTGGAAGATATAAAGCCCCTACTTATTTAATGGCTCTTATTAAAAGAGATATAAATAAACCTAATCATTATTAAATGACCTAAATTTCTGAATAAAAACTATCTATTTGATTAGAAAAATCTTTTTCAATTTTTGATAATTTTTCTGAACCTAAAAAAACTGTAATACTTACAAAATTCTTACCAAAACTAATATTTGGATAGATGTTTTTCTGCTTGCATAATTCATCAACCATTTTCATGAATTTACTAATTCTTGAATATTCCTCAAATTCAAACCTTTTTTCAACTCTTAAAGGTAATTCTCTTTGATTCCACATTAATTTTTTTAATTAGATTCCCAATAATCAATAATTCCGCCAATAGTTAAATCAGTTTGAACTTCTGGGTTTGGACATGCAAACCTTGCCGCTGAACCACTAGACGTAAAAACCCAATTACCTTCTCTAGCTCCAACAGGATCAACTGCTACAACTTTTTTACCTTTATTATTCTCTAAAATTCTCAAATTCATATGTCCCAATCCTGCCACTCTTTGAGTGCACACCATTCTTCCACATACTCTCATTATTTCCAAAATTTCTAGACCTCAATTTGTTTTGGACTATCAGGATCCCAATGATCAATTATTCCAACAATCGTTAAATCACTTGGATAAGATTTGCTACCTGCAGCTTCTCTTGCGGCAGAACTACCAACACAAATAACCCAATCTCCTGGTTTACATCCAACAGCATCAACAGCAACCTTATTAGAAGAGCCATCTAAAACTACTTGAAGATGCTTATGCTCGAATCCAGGTATTCTATTTGTTGAAACAAGTGGTTTTAGTACCTTACAAATAAGCATGATTTAATGGACCTCCTTTGTTTTTTGATCTAAAGACATTCCAATAATTTGGGCGGAATGAATGTTGTCCCTATCTCTAATAGTAAGACAAGTATGCAACAACCCTTTATCAACTAAACTTTTATATCTAATTGATATCGCATTATTTACTCTATTACAATCTTCTGCAGCCCTTTCTTTTGCACCAGGAACTTTACCAGAATAATCAAATCTTATTACTACTGGTATAGGGAGATCTTTAGATACATTTAATCCCGTAAAAATCTTTACTCCTACATCCAAATCAGGAGCACCTTCTTCAACTGTATCAAGATGAGCAAAATATGTTAAATTTCTTAAATGTACCTCTTTGAAACCAATCCCCACTCCAATAAACCTCTCAGAATGACCAATATCTTCATACGATCCTTTATGAAATTTCTTAACATAATCAATCTGAGAAATATTGTTGACTATTAATTTAAAGACAAACTTATCCAACCCCTTAAGTTTTTCCTTACTAAAAGTTCCTGCAATAATCTGACAAATTTCTTTTTCTGCTTCTTCTTTTGAGAAATTTATTGTGGAATTATAGATATCTAAACTAGAAATAGTATTTTCTAAATCTATCTTGCCGTCACTTGAAGATAAATGAATCTTCAACGAATCAGTATCAGTATCAAGACCGATTAACATAAGATCTACTGAAGCCCCACAACAGAAGCTATTTTCTACAGCCTCCTTAAAAGCAAGTAATTTTTCACGACCTTCTTTAGCTGCTAATTTATCATCACTACCATGAGCAGCACATCCCTGATGCAAAGGATCAACAGAACTAAAGTGATATGTGACGATTTTTAAGTACCTTGTATCTTTATGGGGTGCATTTGGCTTGTTTTCTCTAAATCTTTTATGTTCAGTTTTTACCCATCTATTAACAGTATTTTCAATATCAAAGAGTGCTCCTGCATGTGATCTTCTTCTGACGGCACTAAATGGAATTCTCATTACGTAAGCTACGGAATGAGCTAATCTTCCGTCTGAACAGGGAGTTATGTCTAATAAGTGAATTCCACAATCTAGAAGTGTTGCCTCAAAATTATTTGCGTTACTACTCTCAGAAGAACCCTCTAAAGGATCATTTTCAAAAAAATTATCGCTTAATTTCTCATGCTGCTTAAAAGCGCACCATGCATATAAGGCCCTCATATCTAATGGTTTAACCCAAGATTTATCTAGAATGTGTGTTGGCAAATCTATTCCCAAATTCTGCTTAGATATTGATTGAGCTCTATTTATGAAATCCTCATGATGTTGTATACGAGCAATTTCTTTCAAAGTGGGGACAATTCTGTCAAAACTACTTTTTATTTGACTTTCATATTTATAAAGTTTTTCATTCTGAGGATTATTAGTTAAGTTATGAGTCTTACCAAGATTTATTAAATTATCTACTGAATTATTCTGAGCATGAATATTTTCTGTGAAAGTTTTCATTGGAGCAGTTGGCCCCAATGTGAAGTTCTTGGCTTTGGCCAGTCCTCTCAAAGGCATTATTTAGTTAACCTCTTGCACCACCGGAAAAGGTAACGAGTTGTCCATCACGAGTGTTGCCACTAGATCCAGTTATTAGAAAATCTGGTTTTTCTTTCTCTTCATTCCTTTTGTTTTCCAATGGAGGCATTGCGCTCATCATTCCAGCTCTTGATGGGTTTCTTTTTCTAGCAGAAGCACCTTCAGTCCCTGTAACTTTATCCCCACGATCCCAGTCGTCACCAGTTACATTCCCAACAGATTGTCCTTCCCCAGTAATTTTTGATACAACTTCCTTATCTTTTACATTGTCATTAATTTTGCTTTCTTCAAGTTGCATCTTTTGCTTGTAAGTAATATTTTTATTTGGCTCAAATCTAAATTGTTCTGTGCCCGTAACTTTATCTACTGCCATATCAAAAGGACCTGTTATCTTTGAGCCATTCTCATACTCATTACCAGTAACACCTTGCGTATTTTTAGCTGCATATTTATCTCTTGATGGTGAATTTACAGAGAATTCTTTCCAAGAATTAGCAGCTGATTTCTCTTTATTTGCGTATGAAGGATCATTTGATGGACTTTGACAATTTGAGTCAAACTGATCTCCTCCAATATAAGGAGTTCCAGTCAGATTCTTACAAGCACCTTTCTTGGCCCCAGTCATTACTCCACCAATGCCTGGTTGTTGTCCAGTCAATCTGGCATTTGAGTTATTTCCTGAGTTAACTGTTGCTCGAGATTTCATATCATCAACAATTTCAGCATTACAATTATCATTCATCTGATCTAAACCAGCATAAGGCGTTCCAGTTAATACCTTGCATGACCCAGGCTCATCTCCTGTCACAATTGTTGATCTACCTGTCATGGTTCCACTTATCAAATTAGATTTTGCAGAAAGACTCAAACCAACTTTCCTTGCCTCAGGCTTTGGAGTAGATCCGCAGAATTTTTCATATTGCTGGGAGCCAATATACTCATCTCCTGTCACATTTTTACAGCTTCCATTTTCGTTACCTGTTACATAATCTGACCTGCCTACACCAGTTCCTGTGACGTTATTTCCGTTTAATGTGTCATAATTACCAACTTTTTCAAATGATTTTCCTTTTGGGTTAGGCTCTGAGCCAAGATATTGATCCCCCGTTAACTGCTTTCCAGAACCTGATTCATCTCCTGTAACTAATGATGATCTTCCTGGCAAAGATCCAGATACTTTTAACCCATCAATTGTCATGCTTTGCTTTACCTTTGATGGTTTTTTCGCTACTTCTCCACAATATTTTTTTGACTGATTAGCTGAAATATACTCAGTTCCAGTCAAGTTTTTGCAAGTTCCAGGTTCGTCTCCAGTAACTTTTTCAGATCTGCCTACTTCGTTACCAGTAACTTTGTTACCAGAGGTTGTCGTTGTAACAGAGGATCTAAGAGGTTGTTTATAATTTGGTTTATCTTGACAGAATTGATCATTAACTTCTGCTCCCATATATTGAGTCCCAGTTACTGTTCTACAGGTACTAGCTTCATTACCCGTAGTTTTTAAAGATCTATTTGCTTGAGTTCCCGTAACAGTTTGTCCTGAATCTGTTTCACTTTTTCCAACTTTCCAACTTGCATCAGCAATATTTAATTTTGAGCCATTTTTATTTGGACCACATGGCCTACACTTACCATTCCCTTGTTTTGAAGTAGCTCCAGTTTTACTTCTCAGTTCTCTGACCCTCTGAGAAATTTCCCTACTAGACAAATCCGGATCTCCTCTTCTAGCTAAAGAAGCAGCACTAGTATTTTGTTTAGAAGCTGATTTTCCATGTTTAGATTGAGCCTCTCTTCTTGCTAAAACGATATCTCTACTTGTATTTGTTATTGGTTTTCTCTTTTGATTAATCCTTCTTTTGATATTCTGTTTAACTACTTGAGTATCTTTAGTATCAGTATTGTGTACCTCTGAAGTCTGAGTTTTTTTAGTTGGAATAACTTTATTTACTTGACTACTACTTTTGACCTCAGTCCTTGTTCTATCTGCAGAGTTTATAGCTGATTTACCATGTGAAGACATTGCTTTTCTTCTCTCTATACCCAGTTCTTTACTTGATAATTTTGATGTAGAAGGTTTTGTAGAAACTTTGATAGCAGGTATATGAGTTTTACTTTGTGGTGTCAAAACTTTTTCATTCGAAGATGTTGATCCAGATGTTTTTATATCATGAGAAGATCTAACTCTATCTTTAGTAGAAGAAGAATTTAAGGCAGCTTTTTTTCCACCATCACTCATGGCTTTTCTTCTTTCTAATGCAATCTCTCTACTGGTTTTTGTTGACATAATCTTCAAATTTGTAACTCTTTAAAAAAACTTTCTCCAAAAAAAAATTAATTTTTTTATAAGGAGAAAGATATTAACAACTAAATAAAAATTTAGCGTCCTTGGAAAACAGCGAAAGCTGTACCTTGACTTTGTGTGTAAGCGTCATAACCAATGATTCTTACGTGATGATCAGGATATGCTCTATGGCAGGCCTCTAACTCACTAACAACTAGGTTAAGATCTTTTTCCCCAAAGAAAGGGAGCTTCCAATAAGACCAATAAGTTTGCATACTTCCACTTGGATGTACATGCTCAATAACAGGACTCCATCCTTGAGCAATAATGTAAGCAATTTGATCGTATATTTCTTCCTGGGTCATCGGTGGTAAAAAACCGAATGTTTCCAGGGTAGCAACTGTTTGATAGTCACCAACTGAGCTCTGGAAAGGCATAATTAAATGATTTGTGAATGAAATTCTCGTAAAAACGAGGTTTTAGAAATTGAGGAGAAACAATTTTCTCCTCTTGATTGAAATCTGAATTAGCCTTGAACGTCAAGCTTATCAACGGTATCAAACTCAAACTTGATTTCTTTCCAAGTTTCGAGTGCAATAGCTAATTCAGGGCTATGCTTAGCAGCCTCCATTAGAATGTCTCTACTCTCTTTTTCGATTTCGCGACCTGCATTACGTGCTTTCACGCAAGCTTCTAATGCTACACGGTTTGCAGCGGCTCCGGCAGCTGAACCCCATGGATGACCATGAGTTCCTCCTCCGAATTGGAGACAAGAATCATCTCCAAATATTGCAAGTAGTGCTGGCATGTGCCAAACATGGATACCACCAGATGCAACAGCAAAAACTCCAGGCATTGATCCCCAATCCTGATCAAAGAAATTACCTCTTGATCTATCTTCAGGAACAAATGATTCTCTTAAGTTATCAATATAACCAAGAGTTGTTTGACGGTCACCTTCTAGTTTTCCAACAACGGTTCCAGTGTGTAATTGATCTCCACCAGATAGTCTCAAACATTTTGCTAAAACTCTGAAATGGATACCATGCTTTGGATGTCTATCAATAACAGCATGCATAGCTCTGTGTATATGCAGAAGCATGCCATTTTTACGACACCAGTTAGCTAATCCAGTATTTGCAGTAAATCCACCAGTTATGTAATCATGCATGATGATTGGCATATCAAGTTCTTTAGCAAACTCTGCACGTTCGTATAATTCTTCAGGAGTATTTGCGGTACAATTTAAGTAATGACCTTTAACTTCTCCAGTTTCTTGCTGAGCAAGTTTGACTGCCTCGGCAACGAACTCAAATCTTTCTCTCCAACGTTGGAATGGCTGAGAATTAATATTCTCATCATCTTTAGTCAGATCAAGACCACCTCTAAGGCATTCATATACAACCCGACCGTAGTTCTTACCAGATAATCCTAATTTAGGTTTAATGGTACAACCAAGAAGAGGTCTTCCATACTTATTAAGTCGATCTCTTTCAACAACTATTCCGTTAGGTGGTCCACCACAAGTTTTAATAAAAGCGATTGGGAATCTAATATCTTCAAGACGTAAATGTCTTAAAGCTTTAAATCCAAAAACGTTTCCAACTAGTGATGTTAATACGTTTGTAATTGAGCCTTCTTCAAAAAGATCTAAAGGATATGCAATAAATGCATAAAATGCTTCTGGATCTCCTGGAACGTCTTCAATTCGATAACAACGACCTTTGTAAAATTCAAGGTCTGTAAGTAACTCGGACCAAACAGTTGACCAAGTACCAGTAGAAGATTCAGCTGCTACCGCTGCTGCCACTTCTTCTCTTGGGACACCTTCTTGGCCTGTGCATTTAAAACAGGCTAACAAGTCAGTGTCAAGGGGGACATATTCAGGAGTCCAGTAGGTATCTCTGTACTCCTTTACCCCAGCGTCATACTTCTTACTCATAAGGATAAATTTAGGTCTATTAAGGGAAATTATTTTTTTGCAAAATTAGATTTTGCTTTTATTTAATTAGTCCTTTTGACCAAGGAAATCACCATTACCAAGTGCTGGCTCAACTTCTCTATGAGGGCGAGCAATGATGTGAGCTGCAACAAGACCGTCGCCAACCCTCTCACATGCATCAGCTCCAGCTCTTACAGCTGCGTTAACAGCACCTGTTTCTCCTCTAACTAAAACTGTGACATAACCGCCACCAACGAATTCACGACCAATAAGACGAACTTCTGCTGCCTTGGTCATTGCGTCTGCTGCTTCGATTGCAGGTACAAGTCCGCGTGTCTCGATCATGCCGAGTGCGATACCCATTGTTTCTGTAGCCATTGCCTACTAATTACTAAATGTGGAATGTTCAATTCGAAGAATGGTCCATAAAGTACTTATAAGTCAAGCGTTTTTCACTAAAAACCCTATTAATGTTTTTTCTATGATTGATAAGTTAAACTTATCACCCTTGCTACTATTGATATGTCAATACTTATGAGAATTAGTTAGAGCATCAAAACATACTGTTGTGTTAATAAAAAATTTACATTATGTTATTTCCGTACGAGACAGGCCCTGTCTACACAGGTGTGGAATGTTCAACCTTTCCTGTCTCTGTATCAAGTTTTAAAGTAAAGTAATATTCTAGAAATTTTTACAATATTTTGAACAATTCTGTTCTTACAATCGCCAGCGGAAATCCAAAAAAGGTATCCGAGATATTAGAAATGTTAGATGTTCTTTCTTTAAAAGTTAAACAACAACCAGATTATTTGAATGTTGAAGAGAAAGGTAAAACTTATTTTGACAATGCTTTTTTAAAAGCAAAAGCAGCTTCTTTAGAAACTAAAACTTGGGCCTTAGCAGATGACTCGGGACTTGAGGTCGATTATTTAGATGGTAGGCCTGGTATATATTCTGCAAGATATGCGAAGGACAATAATGAAAAGCTTAGTAAGTTACTTAAAGAACTAAGTGAAATCCCATACAGGAGTGCAAAATTTATTAGTTGTATGGTCTTATGTGATCCAGAAGGAAATTTAGTAAAAGATACGACTGGAATTTGCTGGGGGGAAATCCTGAAAGAACCCAAATATCCTAATGGTGAATTTGAATCTATTTTTTGGGTTAAGGAAGCGAATTGTGTTTATGGCCAATTAAGTCATTCTCAATTAAGTAAACTGGGAAGCAGAGGTAAAGCAGCAAAAAATATGGCCCCTTTTTTAAAAAAAGAATTTGGAATTGATTAAAACTTATTTAATAATTTGATATTTGCTCAATTGATCTTATTGCAGCTGCAGCAGCCTCTTCAACGTCTCCCTCTTTCCCAGCAAGAGTTAATCTTCCAAAGGCTCCAACAGCCTTTACATCAACAATGGTTATATTAGATGCTTTTTCAGCTTCGTTAGCAGCCTTTAGAACATATCCGGCTGGTTCTGTCTCCAGAATAAACATACTCATTCCAGATTGGATCATAGATCCACTTCTATTTTGCCTATTTATTAAAACTGCATGATCTGGAGTAATAGCACGTATTACTTCTGTCCAGCTTGTAGATGGTTTTGTTCTTTTTCTCACTTCACTACCAATAGCATCTAAAACTACATCTCCAGAATGCAAAACCGTACTTTGGTCCTTGTGATAAAGAGCTAAAGAACCAAAGGCTCTTTCCACTATCATCTGTCCAAGCCTTACATTACTAGCTTTTAAAGCGATATCGGTGACTCTATGAACTGCCATTCCAGGAGATACTTCCATCCATAAGCAGGAATCACCGGGGATTGGTAAAAAACCTCTACTAACAGTGCCCATATATGCAGCTAACTGAGGTTGTAGAGAGTCTAAAAAAACATATGTCCTCAATTCTATTTGTTCAACTTGACTTGCTTGTCTAGAAACTAATGACTTTTCAGAATCAGTTGTAATAAAACAGCTTGCTCCATTGGCCTGAGATTGAACTTCAGATCCAGTCACAAGAGAACTTCCTTTTTTCCCTTTTCGTCGTTCTCCTCTATTTAAGCTAGAAGTAGGTTCCATTCAGGAGACTATAACGGATTAAGGTTCTTTTTTCTATTAAATTAACTTGCATGCTTCGTACGAAACGATAACTTCAAATTAAAGATATGCAATTTTATGGTAACTTCTCAAAAAAAAGCATCAGATTCCTCTTCTTCAGAAAATGAATTAAGCCCTGATCAAACCCTCGGTTTAGTGAGCTTAAGTTTAATGCAAAAGTTATCTCAGAAAGATCCTTCATTTAGTTGGTTGGTAGATGATAAATCAGACCAATCAAATCTGAAAAATCTCAGAGATAGATTAGAATTAACTGAATTAGCTATTAAGACAGGAGCACCTTTAACAACTTCTGAAGTATCAATTTTAATGGGAGCAAAGCCTGGTAAATCCAAAATAGAAAGAGGTGGATTATTAGCTACAAAAGTTGCTAGAAATGTATGGAAATTATCTAAATCAGGCCAAGGAAGTTCTTATTACAGAAATTAAATTTTAGGTGAAATAAATTAATTTAATTATTCTTATTAAAGTTTTTAAACATTCATATAAGTTTTTTAAATGTATACATTTTGTAAGAGAACTTATCAATTACTGCTTAAATCCAAAAGTTTATGCAAGCTTGAAGAATAAGCTCTAAGAATTTTTTAATGAGTAAAGTAGATCTTAATAAAGAGACTGGGCCTAGAGAAGTCTTTTGTGGACTAACTTCAATAGTTTGGTTACACAGACGTATGCCAGATGCATTTTTTCTGGTTGTAGGATCAAGAACATGCGCACATTTAATTCAAAGTGCAGCCGGGGTTATGATTTTTGCTGAGCCAAGATTTGGGACAGCTATTCTTGAAGAGAAAGATCTAGCAGGTCTTGCCGATGCCCATGATGAACTCGACAGAGTAGTAAATGATCTTATTTCTAGAAGGCCTGAAATAAAAACTCTTTTCCTAGTTGGTTCTTGCCCTAGTGAAGTTATTAAACTTGATCTTGCAACAGTTGCTGAAAAATTAAACACCAGATTTTTGGGCCAAGTAAGGTTCGTTAACTATTCAGGTAGCGGGATCGAAACCACATTTACCCAAGGTGAAGATGGAGCATTAAAAGCTCTTGTACCCTTGATGGAATCTACAGATGATGAGAAATTATTATTAGTTGGTACATTAGCTAATAATGTAGAAGATAGATTTAAGAAGATATTCAATAATATTGGGATCCCTAATGTTGAGAGTTTCCCTCCTAGACAGTCAACTGAATTGCCGAAGATTGGGAAGAACACCAAGGTTTTATTAACTCAACCGTACTTAAGTGATACTGTCAGAGATCTTAAGCATCGTGGTTGTGAGATAATTTATGCCCCATTTCCACTAGGAGTAGAGGGAAGCACAAAATGGTTTTTAGCCGCAGCAGATTCCTTTAAAATTTCTGAACTAAAAGTGCACGAAGTAATTGCTCCTTTAACCAATAGAGCTAGGCAGGCTTTAGAAAAACATACCGAGATATTAAGAGGGAAAAAATTATTCCTTTTACCAGAATCTCAGCTTGAAATTTCATTAGCAAGATTTTTACATAACGAATGTGAAATGGATCTTATTGAAGTTGGAACTCCTTACTTAAATAAAGATTTGATGGAAGAGGAGCTAAATTTATTGCCAGATGATACAAAAATAGTTGAAGGTCAGCATGTAGAAAAACAACTTGATCGAGTAAGGGCCTCTAATCCTGACTTAGTTGTTTGTGGAATGGGTTTGGCGAATCCGCTGGAAGCAGAAGGAATTAGTACTAAATGGTCCATTGAAATGGTATTCAGTCCAATACATGGAATTGATCAGGCCGCAGACCTAGCTGGACTCTTCTCAAGGCCTTTAAAAAGGAATCAAATACTTACCTCTAAATCATTAGCAACTCATTAAGATTATGGAATTAACTCTTTGGACATATGAAGGGCCTCCTCATGTAGGTGCGATGAGAGTAGCCTCATCAATGAAAGATATTCATTATGTTCTCCATGCTCCTCAGGGAGATACTTATGCAGATCTTCTTTTCACAATGATTGAGAGAAGAGGTCAAAGACCCCCTGTAACTTATACAACATTTCAGGCTAGAGATTTAGGGGGAGATACAGCGGAATTAGTTAAAAGGAATATTTCTGAGGCGGTTGAAAGATTTAAACCAAAAACTCTTTTAGTAGGTGAAAGTTGTACGGCAGAACTCATACAAGATCAACCAGGAGCTCTTGCTAAGGGTATGGGTTTTGATATCCCAATAGTTAATCTTGAACTCCCTGCTTATAGCAAAAAGGAAAACTGGGGTGCTTCAGAAACCTTTTATCAAATAATTAGAACTCTTTTAAAAGATAAAGCAAATGAAATTGACAATATTAATCCTCAAAGATGGAAGTCTTTAGGTCGAAGACCTAAAGTGAATATATTAGGTCCTACATTATTAGGATTCAGATGTAGGGATGATGTAATTGAGATTCAACGTATACTTTCTGAGCAAGGAATTGATACTAATGTTGTCGCACCACTGGGTTCAAGCCCAGATGATATTACAAGATTAATTGATGCCGATATTAATGTTTGTCTTTACCACGAGATTGCTGAGACTTCTTGTGAATGGCTTAAACGTAATTTTGGAATGGAATATACCACTACTATTCCAATTGGTATAAAAAATACAATTAGTTTTATTAATGAAGTTCATGAGAAGCTTAACCTCCCTTTAACGAATAAACAGGAACTAGAGCATAAGTCAAAACTTCCATGGTATTCCAAGTCAGTTGATTCAAATTACTTGACTGGAAAAAGGGTTTTTATATTTGGTGACGGTACTCATGCCATTGCATCTGCCAAAATTGCTAAGGATGAACTTGGTTTTGAGGTCGTGGGGCTTGGAACCTACAGTAGAGAGATGGCAAGGCAAGTCAGAGCTGCCGCTAAGGACCTAAATATAGAAGCACTAATAACTAATAGCTATCTAGAAGTTGAAGATGCTATGAAAAAAGCATGTCCTGAATTGGTTTTAGGCACTCAAATGGAGAGGCATAGCGCAAAAAGACTTGGTATTCCATGCTCAGTAATAAGTACTCCAATGCATGTTCAAGATGTTCCAGCTAGATATAGTCCTCAAATGGGATGGGAAGGAGCGAACGTGATTTTTGATGACTGGGTTCATCCTTTAATGATGGGTCTTGAAGAACACCTTATCGATATGTTCAAACATGACTTTGAATTTGTTGATGGCCATCAAAGTCATCTAGGTCATACTGCAACAAAATTGCCTGAAAATATAAAAACCGAGCATGAGCAAAGTCCTACAAATGTTGAGAAGAAAGAGAGTATTCATTGGACAGAATCTGGAAGAGCAGAACTTACAAAAGTTCCTTTTTTTGTAAGAGGTAAGGTCAAATCAAATACTGAGAAATACGCGCTTTCAAAAGGTCTCCCTGAAATTAGCGACGAGACACTATATGACGCGAAAGCATTTTTTGGCTAATTCTTATAAAAAAACTATTATTTAAGCATGAGTATTTTCACTTAAAGTGAGAATAAAAAGTTATGAATATCTAGTTCCAAACATAAAACTTGTATCTTTAATCTTAATAAATAACTATTTGTTGAGAAATACATTCCAAGAAGCATATACCTGCAAGAATATATATTAACGCGTTAATTTTAGCCTTAAATGACAAGTACAATAAATAAACCTCTTGATGGAGAAGGCAGTGTTCAAGTCAAGCAAGATCCAAAGGTAAGTATTGAAGAAGGTGCATTAGTAATTGCTGTTTATGGTAAGGGGGGGATTGGAAAATCAACAACTTCCTCAAACCTCTCCGCTGCATTCTCAAAGTTGGGGAAAAAAGTTTTGCAAATAGGATGTGATCCAAAACATGACAGTACTTTTACTCTTACTCATAAAATGGTTCCTACTGTCATTGATATTCTTGAAGAAGTCGATTTTCATAGTGAGGAATTAAGGCCAACTGACTTTATGTTTGAAGGTTTTAATGGAGTAATGTGTGTCGAAAGTGGAGGTCCTCCAGCTGGTACTGGTTGCGGGGGGTACGTAACAGGACAAACAGTAAAGCTTTTAAAAGAGCATCATTTACTAGAAGATACAGATGTAGTGATTTTTGATGTCTTAGGGGACGTTGTTTGCGGAGGTTTTGCTGCCCCATTACAACACGCCAACTACTGCCTAATTGTTACAGCTAATGACTTTGATTCAATATTTGCAATGAATAGAATTGTTTCTGCAATTAAAGCCAAAGCAAAGAACTATAAAGTCAGATTAGGTGGAGTAGTAGCCAACAGATCCAAAGATACAGATCAAATCGATAAATTTAATAATAGAACTGGTTTAAAAACCATGGCTCATTTTAAAGATGTAGATGCCATTAGAAGATCGAGGCTTAAAAAATGTACTATTTTTGAAATGGAACCCACCGAAGATGTTATTGAGGTGCAAAATGAATATTTATCTCTCGCCAAAAATATGTTAGAGAATGTAGAACCACTAGAGGGAACTCCACTTAAAGATAGAGAAATATTTGATTTATTGGGATTTGATTAACTTTACTAATCTAACCTAACCAATTTTCTAGTTAATTCATAAGTTTGTTTTGAAATATCTGAATCAATAATTCTATTTGATAATTTCTGAGAGAAAGCTTTTCTACCTAATTTTTGGCGATTGCCCCAACTCCAATGAACAGCCGGTTTTGCATATTGTTTAAATGTAGCTACTTGAGCAACTCTTTCTCCTGCTAATCTTTGAGATACATATCCTCTTGTGATGAATTTTTGAAAGATTGGGAACAAAAATCTAAACAGCCAAGGGGTATCTCTAAAAAGTTTTGTATCTGCAACACAGCCGGGATATAGAGAATTAATAATTATTTTTTCTTTAGAATATCTTTTTGATAATTCTTGTACTGTGACCATGTTACATAGTTTACTATCTTTGTAGGCTTTCCCAGGTTTAAATTTTTGTCCATCAGCCATACTAATTGGAGGTAAAAATCCATTTTTAAAGCCAGATAAATTACCAAGATTAGCTGGAGCAGGTATAGGGATCTTTCCACCTAGTTCTGAATAATTTGCAGTAACAGTTCCCAATACAGTTATCCTTGGCGTGAATGTAATTGTTTTACCGTTTAATTCAATTTCTTTCTGAGAGGACAAGATATTATCTAGAAGAAGACTTATCAAAAGAAAATGACCAAAATGATTAACAGCCATGGAATTTTCAAATCCCTGAGGAGACCTTTCAGGGTTTCTTAATCTTGGTTTATAAACTGCAGCATTACAAATAATAGAGTTTATGGGATTTTTAAATTTTTTTAATATTTCACTACAACCATTTCTTACATCATCTAAATCAGATAAATCAATTTCAATAAAATTTACATTTTTTATTTCGGAATCTGTCAAAGATTGCTGAGCTATTTCTAATGCCCTCTTGTTTGAGCGATTAACTGCTATAACTTCCCATCCATATCTAAGCAAAGGTTTTAATGTATTGAGTCCTACGCCTGAGGTTGTTCCAGTAATGAGAACTAAACCTTTAAATTTTTTTACCACTAGCTATAAAAATTAATTAAAAAAATTTTGATAATAAAATGACTTTCTAATCATACTTATCAACGCCATATTACCCTGATTATGTCTCTAGAAATCATTTGATCTTGATCCTTCATAAATCTTTGCTCGCCTTCAAAAGAGATTAAGTCATCAAATCTTCGTGTTAAACCCTCAAACCTTGACTTTTCATATAAATAAGAGTCTTTAATTTCTCTCAATCTAGTTAATCTAACTTTTGAACTATGTCCAATCTTTATTACACTCACTATTGCTAAAAGAGAAAAACAAACTTTCAATCCTAGTAAAACAGAACTTACAAATTCTTCTTGTTCTTTATAGTTTAATTGAATAGCAGATGCCTGAGATCTTTTATCTGTATTACTAACATTCTTAAAATATTTAGTCACATTATTTTTGGCATTTTAAAAAGACTAAAAAACAAAGTCTTTTTAATTAATACCATAAAGTTTTTTAGGAATCAAAAATAATTTTATGTTCTACTTAAACTTATTCCAAGTCTTAAAGCCAATACTCCGGCATGCATAACTACAATAAGACCTAGTATTATTAGATTGATTGATTGGGAAGGCTCCATAATTAATAAATATTTTTCTATATTCTCTACCCAAAAGTGAAAAATTGATACACTATTACAAAATGATGTTACGTAATTAAATCAAAAATAATTTTGAGAATTAATAATCAAGCTTTAATTATTTCAACATTGGAATTATCTGGTGTAGAGCAAATGGCTTTGGATTTGCATTTTTTAGAAAAGACTATTTCCAAGGTTGAAATTCTTTTTACATTACGATTTTATTATTGGGTGGGAGATTGGCTTTCTCTTGGTTACCATCAAAAAGAAATTCCGCCTAATTGGAAAAGACTATCTGAGGATGGGGTTATTAAAATCGTAAGACGACCTTCAGGAGGTGGAGCAGTACTTCATTCTGGAGGATTAACATATGCTTTGACATTTAAAAAAAACTCTTATAAAAGCTTTAGTTATGAACTTGTAAATAATTGGTTAATAAAAAGTTTTACGAAATTAGGTTTACCTTTAAAAAAAGGTCATTTAAGAAAATCACTTATAAGAGAAAACTGTTTTGGATCATCCTATCAATCTGATTTGGTTGATCAATATGGATTTAAAAGGATAGGAAGCGCCCAATATAGAAAGAAAGGAGGATTTCTTCAACATGGGGAAATTCAACTTAATCCTCCAAGAGACTTGTGGATCAAGTTATTTGAAGAAGAACCTCCCAAAAAGATTGATTTGCATCTCAAACATGAGGAAATAATAAAACATTTGATTAATTCATTTTTAGAAACCAAATCAAATTTAAAGATTGAAAATATCAGCTACAAAAAAGAAGATATTAAAGAATTATTGTGAATTATATTTATTAAATATCTCCTTTCTTTTTCATCATCTTTACGATTTTAGTTAATTCAATTCCTAATGGATACTGATTCTTATTATTGAATTTACTAATAAGATTAGAAGGTAAATTTAGGCCTAATTTATTAAATACAAAATAACCAATTTTATTTCTGTCAAGAATCCCTAATGGTATACCGCCAGAATTTATAACTAATAAGAAACCTTCATTAGTATTTTCTATTTTTTCTATAGCTCTCCATAATTCAGAACCACTTTTTACACTCATAAATTTATTAATTGGCTGCTTAAAATCTCCAACAAAACTGCTCTCCCACTTTTTTACTGAAACAGATTTTAAAATCTTTTCCTCAATAAAGCCGTCCCATCTTCCACTATTAGTCAAAAATATATATTTATCTTGGATTTCCTTTTTATTTTTAAGAAAATTATTTAACTCGACCAAATTTGAATTGGATTCGATTTTTATTAATGGCTTAAATTTAAGATCAGAAACTTTACTTAATTTTAAAATATTCTCAATTTTAAAAAATTGACTTTCAGATTTTGATGAATTAATACCAAATAAACCTAAAAAAGACAATAACAAACCAGAGAAAAAATTATAACTAAATAAATATATAATTCCAAATAAAAGAACTAAAGTTGACAAAATTAGAGTTGTTTTATTTAAAAAATTTCTTCCTTTATTTTTACTCCCTGAGAAATACCAAATAATACTCCTTAACAAATTTCCTCCATCTAAAGATCCTATAGGTATTAAGTTTAAAAAGGCCAAAAACAGATTTAATATGGCTAATCTGTTAATTATATTCATTAATATTGATTCATTTGATTCACTTAGATAACTTATGAAGAAAAGAATTAATGCCGTAAAGAAGCATAATAAAGGCCTTACAATAGAGATTTTTATATTACCTAAGGCTGTTTGACACTCTTTATCTATTTGTAATATTGCACCTAGGAAGTAAAAAGTAATTGTTTTTATTTTTACACCTTGATTTAACGAAACAAAAGTATGAAGGATCTCATGGAATATGATCGTGCTCAATAAAAAAAAAGAAGTTAAAAAACCAATTAACCAAGCTTCCTTAATATTATAAATTTGGCCTGAGATTAAATTAACTTGATTAGAAATACTCCATGAGAATAAAAAAAGAATTACAAACCAATAAGGATGAACTTTAAAGGGAATCCCCCATATTTTAAAAATTTGCAAACTTCTCAAAAATAATCTCCGTTATATTTACAAATAATATTAATTCTACCTATAGGATAAAGATATGCTTAAGACCAAAACTTTAGTTAAAATTTGCGGAATAACAACTCTTGATCAAGCTATTCAAGTTGCCGAATTAGGGACTAATGCTATTGGCATCATTTCTGTTAGTGAATCTCCAAGATATATTTCCCCAGAAAAGAAAAAAGAAATCTTCAAAACTTTAAAAGATTTATATCCAAATATTGAGAGGGTTTCCGTTGTAAAAAATACCCCTATTGATTCAATTATTAAAAATTTCTTAGGAGAACCAAACGAAAGTATAATTCAACTTCATGGAGATGAGGATATTGATTATTGTCAAAAATTAAAGCAAAAAATTCCAAACATTACTTTATGGAAAGCTTTTAGAATAAAAAACAAAAACGATATTAGTAAAATTAAAATCTATGAAAATTTCGTAGATGCAATACTTTTGGATTCATGGAACAAAGATCTTTATGGTGGTTCGGGGAAGAGAATAGAACAAACATATTTAGAAGATTTAAGTTTTAGTAAACCTTGGTGGCTTGCTGGAGGTGTTTCTGAAGAATGGATAGATGAGATTTTAAGAAAAATTAAACCTAACGGCATAGATATTTCGAGTAGTGTTGAGTCTTCTCCAGGTATAAAAGATATTGATAAAGTTGGGCTGATTATAAAAGAATTAAAAAATATCAGTTATTAATAATTATTATTAGAAGACTGTTGTTTAACTAGTTCAAAGAATTCTTGTTTTAAGCTTATATCATGCCTAAAATCGCCTCTAACAACTGAATTTATCATACTAGTATTTGGTTCTTTAACTCCTCTCCATTTCATACAGTAATGTTGTGCTTTTACTATGATGCCAAGACCTTTGGGCTCACATAATTTTTCTATTTCATCTGCAAGAATCATTACGGCTTCTTCTTGTATATGTGGTCTAGAGAATACCCAATCTGCCACTCTTGCAAACTTAGAAAGACCTATTACTTTATTACCTGGTTTAATTCCTATCCAACATTCTCCTAAAATAGGAACTAGATGGTGTGAGCAGGCAGACCTTACTGATATAGGTCCAACAGTATAAATTTCATCTAGATTCTTATCATTAGGGAAGCTTGTAACTTTTGGTTGTTCATAGTATCTACCTTTAAAAACTTCGTTTAAATACATCTTTGAGACTCTTTCTGCTGTCTCTAAAGTATTATGATCATTGTCGATATCAATAATTAATGATTTTAATAAGTCTCTTATTCTTGAAGCTACCTCTTTTTCAAGTATTTCTAGCTCCCCAGGATTAATAAAATCAGCAATATTATCATTCGCACTAAATCTAACCCCTTTACTCTTAATACGATCCCTAATTATTTCAGAGATTAATTTATTAGTAATTTGTTCATCAAAATTCTTAATATTATCGTTGGGTAATGTAGAAGTCATAAAATTCTAAACAGAAAATAGTATGTAAACTTAATTAACTGTATCTATCTTGGGCTTATTTGCTTATACACTATATCACATTCTTATGTTTAATCGGGGTCATTTATACCTAAAAAAGATCACATTATCCATATTAGAACTTTATGAAATATAATCAAAAAGCTCCTCCAGCAGGCATGAGAGTTAGATCTTCTATAATTTGTGTTTCTGGTTGTTCAGCAATATATAAAATAGTATT
>QCTB01000001.1 GCA_003209055.1 Prochlorococcus sp. AG-670-O13 | reverse complement strand
GCTAAAAAGGATTTATCTCCAATAGCACAATCATTTTGGATTGAAAATAGGAGAGTTTCAAATAAATTATTATGTGAAAAGTTAGGGTATAAACTTATTTATAAAAACTATCAAGCAGGCTTAAATAACTGTCTTGTTAAAATTAAATAAAATCAGAAAAATAAATATTTGTTTTGAATAAAATACATTTACCTTAAACAATTTTTTTAAAAGAAACAAAAATTTAACTTTTAGAAAATTTAAAAATTTATTATGAATAATCAAAGTGATGCAAGTAAAGATAAATTAAAAATAATTATTAGCGTTGGAGATGAATCTGGTATTGGGCCTGAAATTATTTTGAAAGCTCTTTTTTCAAAAGACATTCCAAATGATATCGATATTTTAATTGTTGGATCAAAAGTAAATTTACAAAATACATACAAGAATCTTAAAACATTAGGAATTAATAATATTGCAGATCCAAGCAATTATCAGATTTTTGACATTGTAGTTCCTTTTGAAATAAATAAAAAAAAACAGAGTCACGGTAATGCAAGTTTTTTGTACTTAAAAAAAGCTATTGAAATTGTCCAACAATATCCGAAAGCAGCTTTAGTTACTGGACCTATTTGTAAAAAATCATGGGCATTGGCAGGTCATAATTATTCTGGTCAAACAGAATTATTGGCAGAATCTTGTAATGCAAAAAATGTTGGGATGTTATTCACTGCTAAATCTCCAATAACAGGTTGGAGATTGAATACATTATTGGCAACTACTCATATACCCCTATGTGAAGTACCAAAACAATTATCAACAAGCCTTATTCATTCAAAATTAGATTTATTGTCGAAATTTTGCAAAAACTACGTTAAAAATCCCCTTCTAAAAGTTGCTGGTTTAAATCCTCATGCTGGTGAAGAAGGGATATTAGGAAATGAAGAAAAGGATTGGCTCAAAAATGCAGTTTTTAGCTGGAGAGAAAAAAATAAAGAAGTTCAATTATTAGGTCCGATTTCTCCTGATACTTGCTGGAATTCTTCAGCTAAAGCTTGGAGAGAAAAAAAAGCTCCAACACATAATGGAATTCTTGCAATGTATCATGATCAAGGATTAATTCCGATAAAAGTTATAGCTCTTAATTACTCAGTTAATACAACCTTAGGCTTACCTTTTATAAGAACATCTCCAGATCATGGAACAGGATTTGATATTGTTGGTAAAGGTTTAGCACAATCTCAAAGTATGGTTGAAGCAATAAAAACGGCTATTGATTTAACTAAAAAGTCAAGATTGTTTAACTCGCATTAATACTTGTCCAAACTCTACTGGCGTTCCATTTTCAACAAGTATCTCCACAATTTCAGCATTAAACTCTGATTCAATTTCGTTCATTAGTTTCATAGCTTCAAGTATACAAATCGTTTGCCCAATATTTATTTTACTACCTAACTCTACGAAAGGATCCTCTCCAGGAGCTGCTGCCCTATAAAATGTCCCAACCATAGGAGAAGTGATATCAATTAGATCTGAGCGTCCTGGGGGCGCTACCTGAGACACTTCAGCATTACTTTTAAGAGAAATACTATCTCCTGAAGTTACTTGAGAAGCAGTTATTTGCTTTTCCGGTAAATTATTTATGTTTGAGTAGTTGCTTGAAGGATTCTTCTCAAACAGATTTCTTTTTATTTCAAGTTTAAAATCTTCTCCTTCCAGAGAGAACTCTTGTATATCACTTGTAGAAATTTTTTCTATCAAACGATCTAGGTCATCATGATCTAATTTCATAGCCATTAGTTTTCACGTCCAAGATAATTATCGTTACGGGTATCAACCTTAATCATTTCACCAACAGAAATAAACAAAGGAACCATAACTTGAGCACCTGTCTCTAGGATAGCTGGTTTAGTGCCCCCACTTGCAGTATCTCCTTTAACTCCTGGATCCGTTTCAGTAACCTTCAAAGTTATTGAAATAGGAAGTTCTACTTCCAAAACTTTATCTTTGTAAAAAATCACATTAACCTCCATACCTTCTTTTAGATACTTTGAACCTCTGCCTATTTGATCAGAGGATAGTCTAGTTTCCTCAAAACTTGTCATATCCATAAAAACATAATCACCTGACTCCACATAAGTATGCTGCAGGTTAGACTTTTCAAGGATAGCCTGTTGTACAGATTCACCAGCTCGAAAAGTTTTTTCGACTACATTGCCGTTTCGAACTGATTTTAGTTTTGTTCGTACAAAGGCAGAACCTTTACCAGGCTTGACATGTAGAAATTCTACAACGCGCCAAACTTGTCCATCTATCTCGATGGTAGTACCTGTGCGAAAATCGTTACTGGAAATCATTCCTGTATTACATATCCAAGGATCATAAACCTGTAAGAGTGCTATGCGAAACTTCTTATCAAATCAGAACAAACATTTTTTACTTCTAGTATTAATTGTTATGCAAGTTTTCTTCTTAAAACCAACGCAAGTATTAGCTGATTTGCCTACTGGAAACGCTGTAAAAGACCCTAATGCAATCCTCAGAAATGCACTCCCTATCAAGCAAGTTGAGCTACAAGAAATTCAACATAAGTTAGAAGACACAAGCGACCTTGTAAGAGGAGGCAGATGGCCAGCTCTTTCAAAAACTGTTACAAAATGTCAATCTTTACTAAAAAAATATAAAAGTCAAATTGTAAAGGAATTACCTATTGAAAAACAAAAAATAGCAGAAAAAGTGCTTTTAAACCTTAAAGAAGACTTTGATAATCTTCAAGATGAAGCCAAGTTAAAAGATAAATACTCATTTATCTCGACAAGAAAAGAAGCATTAAATAAAATTGGCGGGATAGAAGAATATTTTTTACCCAATGAATTTCCCTATTCTATTCCAAGCGAATTTGATGCTCTCCCCAGATTACTTGGGAGAGCCAAAGTTAATATAAAGACTTCCAAAGGCGATATGGAGGCTATTATAGATGGATTTAATGCACCTCTTACTGCTGGCGCATTTATAGATTTATCTTCAAAAAACTTTTACAATAATTTACCAATTAATAGAGCAGAAGAGTTTTTTGTTCTACAAACTGGAGATCCAATTGGAGATGAGATTGGGTATATAGATCCTGAAACTAATGTCGAAAGACATGTACCTCTAGAGATAAGAATACCCAACGAAAGTGAAACTTTCTATAATGAAACATTTGAAGAATTAGGTCTTTATACAGAAACTCCAACTTTGCCTTTCGCAACACTTGGAACATTAGGATGGTCTCATTCAAGTACAGCTGTTGATGACGGATCATCCCAATTCTTCTTCTTTTTATATGAAGCAGAGCTTAATCCAGCTGGCCGTAATTTAATTGACGGAAGAAATGCTGCATTTGGTTATGTTATAGAAGGATTTGAAGTTCTGGAAGAGCTGACAAAAGATGACACAATCATTTCGATTGAAGTTTTAAATGGAATGGATAAACTAAAATTAAATGCATAAAGAATTATTAGAAGATATTGGCGAAAAAGAATTAATAAATAGGATTGCTGCATTTATGCCTGAGAAGCAAGTCTCTGATGATTGTGCGTTCGTTAAAACGAAAAATAAAAACTTTTTGATTAATACTGATTCATTAGTTGAAAATGTGCATTTTAATGATGATACAATTTCTGCCTTAGACATAGGTTGGAAAGCTGTAGCAAGCAACGTATCTGATTTAATTTCAAGTGGTTGCAGCAAAATCATCGGAGTGAACATCAGTTTAGTAGTTCCACCAAAAACAGATTGGATTTGGATTAAAGATTTATATACAGGAATAAATGGAGCATTAGAACGTTTTGGTGGATTTATACTTGGAGGAGATTGCTCTGTAGGAAGTGAAAAAGTAATCGCTTTGACGGTCATAGGCACACAGGGGAAAATAAAATTAAGAAGAAACTCATGCAAGCCCAAGGAAATTATCTTAACAACAGGAATTCATGGCCTCAGCAAATTAGGACTAATGATAAAAAGTAAAAATGTTTTTGATAGTAATATTTATTTATCACAAGCATTAATCAATAGATCTATACAACAATTCTGCAAACCAAAACTTAAACCTAAATTTCTTAAAAAAGTAATAGAAGCCTGTCCAACAAAAAAAATTAAAACTATTGGATGTACTGATAGTAGTGATGGTTTATATCAGGCAATACTAGATCTATCAGTTGAAAGTAAATGTAAAGCAATTATTGATTATACAAAAATTCCCAAACACAAAAATTGGCCTCAAGGAAATGAATGGGATGAATATTACTTTTTTGGTGGAGAAGATTACGAACTAGTTTTTTCTCTCCCAAGAAAATGGGCTAATAACCTCCTATTTGCAGATAATACTATCTCAGAAATTGGATATTTTATAAAAGGAGAACCTTCAATTGAATTTAAAAATTGTAATAACGAGAAATTATTGAAAAATAAGTCTTTTTCTCACTTTTAATTATTCCCATTTTTTAGCTACTATCTCTGCCAAATCTACAACTCTTTGGCTATAACCCCATTCGTTATCGTACCAAGCAAGTACCTTAACAAGATTATCTCCAATACACATTGTGAGATCACTATCAACAATTGATGACTCATTAGTACCTGCATAATCACTTGAAACTAAAGGCAAATCTCCATATTTAATAATTCCTTTCATTGAACCCAAAGAGGCTTCCTTAAGAGCATTATTAACTTCATCGCTTGAAACAGATTTAGAAGATTCAAAAACGAAATCAACCGCTGAAACATTAGGAGTTGGTACCCTCATTGCAATACCAGTAAGCTTCCCCTTCATCTCAGGATAAACCAAAGCAACTGCTTTTGCTGCTCCTGTTGAAGTAGGAACTATATTTGTAGCTGCAGCTCTAGCCCTTCTTAAATCTCTATGACTATTATCTAAAATTCTCTGATCACCAGTATAGCTATGGATAGTAGTCATCAAACCTTTATTTATTCCAAAAGTTTGATCAAGAACTTTAACTACTGGAGCTAAACAGTTTGTAGTACAACTAGCATTACTCAAAATATCGAAATCTTTATGATTATATGAATCAGCATTTACCCCAACAACGTAAGTTCCAACACCTGATCCTTTTCCAGGGGCAGTTAAGATGACTTTCTTGGCTCCAACTTCAAGGTGTTTACTTGCACCAACATCAGTATTAAAAACTCCAGTTGATTCAATAACCAAATCAACTCCCCAGTCTTTCCAGGGTAAATTCAATGGATTTCTATCTGAAAAACATTTAATTGTTTTATTATTTATAACAAAAGTATCATCAGTATATTGAATATCCACCCCTTCTAATTGTCCGAGGACAGAGTCATATTTAAGAAGATGGGCGTTAGTTTTAGGGTCTGAAGTTACGTTTATACCAACCACTTCAATGTTGGTATAAGCACCTCTACTTAGCCAACAACGCATAAAGTTTCGACCAATTCTGCCAAACCCATTAATAGCAACACGCAAAGTCATAACTAAAAAATTCTAATGATTAACCTAAGTTGCTGATCATACAGAATTTTGTGCAATAAAGTAAGTATTTTTTGATTTATTAAGCAAATAATTTTAGTTTTGTATTAATTCATAAAATGAAATCAACTTTTTTGTAAAAATAAAATACCAAAATTATTACTTAGAAGTTATCTTAATTTAAGCAAAAGATGTCAATTGAATAAAAAATTAATAGTCAAAAATCATTACCATTTTATTGGGATTGGTGGTATTGGAATGTCTGCGATCGCTTTAGCATTAATAAAAAAAGGATGCACAGTTTCCGGCTCAGACATAGCTAAAAATAAAGAAACAGAAAAATTAAAAGAATTAGGTGCAATAATTTTTTATTCGCAAAAAAAAAATAATATTGATTTTATAGTTTCAAAATTTCAAAATCAAAAAATTATTTTTGTAATAAGTTCTGCAATTAAGAAAGAAAACGAAGAATTAAGCTTTTGCAAAAAAAATAATTTCGTAATAAAGCATCGTTCAGATATTCTTGCGATGATAATGGAATCTTATACGTCACTATCAATAGCAGGTAGCCATGGAAAAACATCTACAAGTACTTTCCTTTCAACATTATTAGAATTATGTACGCACAATTCTTCTTCAATAACTGGCGGTATAATTCCAATTTATCAAACAAATGCCCATATCGAAAACACAAAATTCCTAGTCACGGAAGTTGATGAATCTGATGGAACAATCACTAAATACAATTCTAATATTGCGATAATTAATAATATTGATTTTGATCATTGTGATCATTTCTCAGATATAGATGAAGTATTATCTTCATTTAAAAAATTTGCTTCTAACTCAAACAAATTATTAATAAATTACGATTGTGAAATTACAAGAAAAAATTTTTCCTCAAACAATCAATGGTCTAATAAGGAAATTGATAATATTACGTATTCAATAATTCCTAATATTGTAAATAAAAATAATACTATTGGAAAATATTATGAGAATGGAAACCTCGTTGATACAATAAAAATTCCGATTCCTGGATTACATAATCTTTCAAATATTACAGCTGCCATAGCGGCTTCTAGGATGGTTGGAGTAAGTTTTAAGGAGATTAAAGAAAACATTAAATATCTAGAATTACCAAAAAAAAGATTTGAATTTAGAGGTGAATTAAATCAAAGAATTATTTATGATGACTATGCACATCATCCAAGTGAAATAATGGCAACAATTGATTTAGGAAGGTTATTTATTAAAGATATAAATAATAATAACAATAAAGAAAGAAGATTAGTTGCTATTTTTCAACCGCATAGATTTACGAGAGTAAAACAATTTATTCATGAATTTGCAAAAGAACTTTCAAAAGCAGATGTAATTTATCTAACAAATATTTTTGGAGCTGGAGAAAAAAATATAGATAATACTAACTCACGACAAATTGCTGATCTTATTTATAAAAAAAATAAGAATGTTAAATGCCTAAAAGATAATTATGAAATAAAAGATAAGTTTTTTGAATTAACGAAAAAAAATGATTTTATTATAAATATGGGAGCTGGAGATTCTCATAACCTTTGGTCGTTCTTAAATAATAAAAATACTCTAGATAATTAAATAATTAATGCAAAAAATTAATTTAAAAAAAAATATAAATCTTTCTAATTTTACAACAATAAAAGTTGGTGGATTTGCAGAATATTTTTCACAACCAAATAATATTGATGAGCTCGTAAATTTAATAAAGTGGTCAAAGTCAAATAAGCAAGAATGTAGAATAATAGGAGCTGGCTCAAATTTGTTAATAAATAATATTTTCTTAGAAGGATTAACTATATGCACCAAAAATATGAGATCTATCGAGATTGAATCTCTTACAGGAATTGTAGAATCGGAAGCTGGAGTTATGCTCCCAACCATGTCAAATATGCTTGCAAAGAAGGGGTTACAAGGCGGCGAATGGGCAGTAGGAATCCCAGGAACTGTAGGAGGAGCTATTTATATGAATGCAGGCTCAGGAGACTTAACATTGGCTAACAATCTTATATCAGTTCAAGTTATGAATACAAAAACTCTTGAAATAGCTGAGATTGAAAAAAAAGATATCAATTTTCAATATAGGTTTAGTACTTTTCAACAAAATCATCTCCTAATAATAAGCGCAAAACTACTTTTTAAGCCAAAAGGAAATATTAAACAACTATTAGAAACTACAAAAAAAAATCTTAAAAGAAAAACCGAAACTCAGCCATATGATTTGCCAAGCTTTGGAAGCGTTTTTAAAAATCCAACTAATACTTATGCAGGAAAATTAATTGAGGAATTAGGATTAAAAGGTTTTAAAATAGGAGGTGCAGAGATATCAACTTTGCATGCAAATTTTATAGTAAACAACTCTTCTGCAAATTCACAAGATATTTTAGAGTTAATAACAGTAATTCAACAAAAAGTGCTACAAAAAAAAGGAATTTCCCTTCAACCCGAAGTAAGAATGATGGGTTTTGACTATCCTTAAATAGAGAAACTTTATTATCAGATGGCAGGTTTTGGACTTCCAAATTTTGGACAATTAACAGAAGCTTTTAAAAAAGCTAAAGAAATTCAACAAAATGCTCAGAAATTACAAGATGAGCTTGAAAGCATGGAAATTGAAGGTAAAAGTGATGATGAAATGATAAAAGTATGGATCAGTGGAAATCAACAACCTTTAAGAGTTGAAGTAAGTGAAAAAATTTCTAATGCAGGCAAAGAACAAATAGAGAAAAATATTTTAGAAGCTATTCAAAAAGCTCATGAAAGTTCAACTACAACAATGAAAGAGAGAATGAATGACTTGACTGGAGGCTTAAATCTTAATCTTCCGGGATTAGACAATAACGACTCTTAGATGATTCAATCATCTCTTTATAAAAAATATACCTTTCGAAATTTTTATTTAACTTACAACCCTGATCATTTACATGTAGACAATTACGAAATTTACAATTTATACCCTCATTATTTACTTGATTATAAATTTCTGGATATAAATTAGGTAATTCTCTAATATCTATTGCAAGTGATTGCATATTAAACCCAGGAGTATCAACGATATAGCTTTTACTTGAGAGAGAAAATAGCTCAACGTTTCTTGTAGTATTTTTTCCACGTTTTATTTTGCTTGAAACAGGTGCAGTTGCATTATCAAGGCCTGGAATTATCTTATTTAATAGTGTAGTTTTACCAACACCAGATGGTCCCACAAATATTGAACATTTTTTTTTCTTCAACTCAATTAATAAATTTTTTAAATTATCTGGATTATTAAAATTTAAAGTAATAGCTTGATATCCCCATTTTTGAAATTTATCAATTAACAAACTTCGTTTATGCTCTGTTATCAAATCACATTTTGTAAGAACCAATGAAACCTCTACACCAATTTGTTCAGCGGATATTAAAAACTTATTTACTTGAGATAAATTTAATTTTGGTTCTTCGACAGAACAAATAACAAATATATTTGAAATATTAGCAACGGATGGTCTCTCTAGAAGATTATTTCTTTTGACTAAACTTTCTATTGTTGCTCTTTTACTGTGAAAGTCAATTTGATAAACAATCACTTTATCTCCAACAAAGACAAATTGATTTCTAAAGTTTACAGACTTCTTAATTTTGCATAAGAATTTTTTATTAAACACTGAGCTATCTTCATTATCTAATTCAACAAGATAAAATTCATTAAATTTTTTTGTGACAAGACCTTTATATTTTCTATCAACTTTCATAAGAAATTATTAGCTTTATTGTTTTTTGATTTTCTTCTATCGTTTTAAAAAAATATTTCATTTCTTTTAAGACTCTTTTAACCATTATTTCTGGTTCTCCTTTATCCAGATGAACTATCAAAGTTTCATCTGTGGAAATTTTCTCTAATGCTAATTTACATTTCACGACATTCAAAGGACAAGGAATCGATTCTAAATCCAAAACCTTTGAAACTTTCTTCAAGATTCCTTTCCAAATAGTTTACTGAACAATCCACTATTGGAGCTAGAATTTTGATCAGAATATTGAGAAGCTAAATTCTCGAGAAGATTTCGTTCGTCTTCTGTAATTCGAGTTGGAAGTTTAACCTTTACTAAAACCTGATGATTACCTCTGGCAACTGGATTACCTAATCGAGGCACACCTTTATTCTCTAATGATAAAGTACTATTTGGCTGAGTTCCGCTTGGAATTTTTAAGTTAACTTTCCCATCAACGGTGACTATATCAACAGTATCTCCAAGAATAGCTTGCAGATAACTTACTGATATTTCAGAGTAAATATTAATACCATCTCTTTTTAAATTTGGGTCATTTTTGACTTTAATAAAAACATAAAGATCTCCAGCTGGGCCACCTTTTAAACCTACATTACCCTCTCCAGAAACTCTCAATTTAGTTCCTGAATCAACTCCAGCGGGAATATTAATACGTAATTTTTTTCTAACTTGTTTAACACCATTACCACCACAACTTGTACATGGATCTGAAATTATTTGACCAGCTCCATTACAAGTTGGACATTCTGCAACTTGTGTGAAATTACCAAAAGGTGTTCTTGTGGCTCTTCTAACCTGTCCAGTACCACCACAAGTCGAACAAGTTGTAGGACCTGTTCCTGGTTTTGCGCCTATGCCTCTACAAACTTCACAAGTTTCTAAATGAGGTATCTTTATTTCTCTTTGCTGTCCAAATATAGCATCTTTAAAATCAATATTTAAATCGTACCTTAAATCATCTCCTTGTTGAGGTCCTCTTCTTTGTGTTCTACCACCTTGTGGAGATTGTCCTCCAAAACCGTTAAAAAAAGTTTCAAACAAATCTGCAAAACCACCCATATCTCCCATATCTGGCATCCCGGCCGCTCCTCCTATTCCAGCTTCACCAAACTGATCATATCTAGCTCTAGTTTCGGGGTCTGCTAATGCCTCATAGGCTTTTCCTATCTCTTTAAATTTATCTTCAGCCCCTGGATCCTTATTCACATCAGGGTGATATTGTCTTGCCAACTTTCTATATGCACTTTTTAGAGTATCAGCATCAGCATCTCTTGAAACGCCAAGTATTTGATAGAAATCAGCCATTAGATAATTCTCAACTGTTCATTAAAGGATTTAATTATCTTCAGAGATAGTGCTCTCTGAATCAATATCTTCTTCAACTTTATCCTTTTCTTCAGGTTCTTGTGAAATTTGCTTGCCAGGGCCCATGGAAACTTTCACTAAAGCATGTCTTAAAACCTTACCTTCTAAATGATATCCCCTTTGAAGTTCTTCTGTAATTATATCCTCATTAAATTCTTCACTAGGCTCTCTTAAAACAGCTTCATGTAAATTAGGATCAAAATGTTGACTAACTACCCTCATTGGAGCAACTCCTTGCTGTTTTAACACTTCTACTAGTTGCTTATAAAGTCCTTGATAGCTTCTATGCAATGTTTGGGCTTCTTCACTTTCAGGTTTGAGTTGTTGTCTTGCTCTCTCAAAATTATCCACAATTGGCAAAATAGCAGTTAAAGCTTTAGAAACAAGTTGAATTTTTAAATCATCTTGATCACGAGATTGTCTTTTTCTAAAATTATCGAAATCAGCGGCAATCCTTACATACTGACTTTTTAAAGTTTCATGCTCTTTTTCTAATTGTTCTAATCTTGCGTCATTATTAGAAATCGTATTTTTTAAATCTTCTGCATTAATTTTTTCATTAGTTTCCCCAGGTAATTCTTTATCTTCGTTAATTTGATCTTCAACTATAGAAGAGTCTTCATTAATATTGCCCTCATCAGAAACATTCTCTTCTAGATTTTCGACATTATCTGATTGTTTTTCAATCATTTCTCTAAAATTTTATTAAGACCATTGTGAATGAAATTGACGCACAAAACAAGTTGCGGAAGGCCGCACTAATAAGTTATTCGGCTATAAACTTCAAAGCAAGACCGTTATTACAATATCTTTTACCTGTTGGCAAAGGGCCGTCATTAAAAACATGACCTTGATGACCTCCACATCTAGAACAATGATATTCAGTTCTTGGTACAATTAATTTGAAATCTACCTTCGTTTCTACGGAACCTTGAATAGGATCCCAAAAGCTAGGCCATCCTGTACCACTATCGAATTTAGTATCAGAAGTAAAAAGAGACTGATTACAGCCTGCACAATAAAAAGTACCTTTCCTTTTCTCATTGTTTAGAGGACTACTAAATGCTCTTTCAGTACCCTCTTCCCGTAAAATATAAAAAGATTCTGGACTAAGTTTGTTTTTCCACTCTTCTTTTGATAAATTCCAGTCTTCATCCGAAGCAGATGAGGCTAATACTTTTTTTGGTTTAAAAATAAATTTCAAAATTGACATGGTAGGAACTAAAATAAAAGATCTTCTAGATAAAAATTGATTCATATTTTTAAAGATCTCAAATAGAATTTAATGAAAAGTTATCAGACTAATACTATAAACAATTTACATAAAATAAGTGTTGCTCCGATGATGGATTGTACAGATAAACACTTTAGGATGATAATAAGAAAAATAAGCTCAAAAGCCCTTTTATATACTGAAATGATAGTAGCTCAGAGTTTAGTTTATACAGAGAAAAAAGAACGATTTTTAGATTTTAACTCAGAAGAACACCCATTATCAATTCAATTTGGTAGCGACGACCCAAAAATGCTTAAAGAGGCAGCAAAAATGGCTCAGGATTGGGGATATGATGAAATTAATTTTAATGTAGGATGTCCAAGCCCACGAGTATGTTCTGGAAACTTTGGTGCTTCATTAATGAAAGAACCTACCAAAGTCGCAAAATGTATAGAATCTCTAAAAAATAATTGTAGTATCCCCGTTACTATCAAGCATAGAATTGGTGTTGATGAAGAAGATAGTTTTAATAAATTAGATAGTTTCGTAAAAGAGGTTGCAAATGCTGGAGCAGACAGATTTACAGTTCATGCAAGAAAGGCAATATTAAAAGGCCTGAATCCAAAACAAAATAGAACTGTACCTCCACTTAAATATGATGTAGTTCAGGAATTAAAAAAAAATAATCCAAAACTAGCTATTGAGATAAATGGAGGTTTTACGAACATTGATCAATGCATAAAAGCACTGAATGATTTTGATGGCGTAATGATAGGGAGATCAGCTTATAACCATCCCATGAGATGGTCTGAAATTGATAAAAGAATCTATGGAGTAGATACTGCAAGCAAAAAAACTTCAGAAATTATATTTTCGTTAGTTCCTTATATTGAAAATCATTTAAAAAATGAAGGAAAAACATGGGATATCTGTAAACATCTTATAAATCTTGTTGAAAGTATCCCAAAAGCAAAAATATGGAGAAATGAAATTTCTACCAGATCGATTAAAAAAGAATTGAGTATTGATTATTTAATCAAGTTAACATCAGAACTTCAAAAAATGGGTTATTAATTACCTTCTTGAGGAATTTCAGAGTTACTAACGACGCTTCTTTTTCTTCTACTTCTACTATTTTCAAATTCAGAATTTTCGGAAGAGTTTCCGTAACTTCTATCTTCCCATCCTTCTGCTCCAGAAGATTTATTAGCATAAGAGGAAGAGGGTTCAGAATAGCCACCGCCATAACCGCCGCCATTTCCACCGCCGCCATAACCGCCGCCATTTCCGCCGCCGCCATAGCCGCCTCTACCACCACCACCTCTTCGGGGACCACCACCGCCGCCGCCTCTTGGCTCAGCTTTGTTAATTCTTAACGGTCTTCCCATAAGCTCGGTACCTTGAAGACCATCAATAGCAGCTGTCTCAAGTGCCTCATCTGCCATTTCGACAAAAGCAAAACCTCTTTTTCTACCTGTATCTCTCTCCAAAGGAAGAGAACAGTTCATAACTTCACCATAAGGTGTAAATAATTCTAGGATGTCTTCTCGCTCTGCGCGGAAAGGCAAATTGCCAACAAAAATACTCACTTGAAACTCAACTTTAAGATAATAACCAAGATAAAAACTACTAATTAAGTAGTTCATATACATTACTATATTATTCTACTTCAATACATCCCTTGTTGTATAAAATTAATTCAGAATTAGATTAATAATTTTTTCTTCCAATTATTTATCTCTATTTTTACTTGATCAAATCCTGTACCTCCTAAACTACTTCTAGACTTGACTACGTTCATAGGATTGAGATTTTCAAAGATATCCTCTTTAAATTCAATATGAAATCTTTGAAATTCTTCTAAGTTTAAATCTTTAAATAAAATATTTTTTGTTAAACAGTACTTAACAATATCTCCCACTATTTGATAAGCCTCTCTGAAAGGAACTTTCTTACATACTAAATAATCTGCCAAATCAGTTGCATTAGAAAAATCATTATTTACAGAATCCATTAATTTTTCAATATTAAATTCTATTCCTTCATTTAATAAAATTGTCATAGCTTTTAGACAAGAAGAAATAGTATCTACTGTATCAAAGATTGGTTCTTTATCCTCTTGAAAATCTTTATTATATGAGAGAGGTACTCCTTTTATTATTGTTAATAATGATTGAAGATGTCCGTAAACTCGTCCAGTTTTACCGCGTATTAATTCTGGAACATCTGGGTTTTTTTTCTGAGGCATCAAGCTACTTCCAGTAGCACATTTATCTGTTAATTTTGCAAAAGAAAACTCATCAGTTACCCACAAAATTATTTCTTCTGACATCCTACTTAAATGAGACATAATTAAAGCAGAACTTGAAACAAATTCAATGCAAAAATCTCTGTCACTTACTGCATCAATACTATTTTTATAAATATTTTCAAATCCTAATTCCTCAGCAGTAAAGTATCTATCTATCTTAATTTTAGTCCCTGCTAACGCTGCTGCACCTAAAGGTGAAATATTTACTCTAGCTCTAACTTCTTTAAGCCTTTCACGATCTCTTTGAAACATTTCAAGATATGCCAAAAGATGATGCGCGAAAGATAACGGTTGCGCTCTTTGCATGTGGGTATAACCAGGAATTAAGGTATAAATATTTGATTCTGCGATAGAAAATAAAGAATTTTGTAATTCAGCCAATAAGATATCAATATTATCAATTTTTTTTCTTAGCCATAATCTAATATCTGTTCCTACTTGATCATTTCTGCTTCTACCAGTATGTAATTTTTTTCCAGTTTCACCAATTAAATTAATTAGTTTTTCTTCGATAAAGTAATGAATATCCTCAGATGGAGCTCCAGGAATAAATTTACCTCCAATAAAATCTTGTTTTATAGTTTCTAAACCCTCAATAATCCTGAAAGACTCATCAGTTGTTAAAACTTTAGTTTTATTAAGCATTTTTGCATGCGCAATAGAACACTCTATATCTTCGAAAAATAATGTCTTATCAAAAGTAATTGAAGCATTAAACTCCTCAATAAAAGGGTTTAAACTGCTATCAAACCTATTACTCCAAACTTTGGACATATTAATCAAAAACTTTAGTTACTTCTAATAAAGCATTTTTTTATATATGTGACAAAAAATCTAATCTAACTGAAAGACTACTATTGAAGCATCATCTTCTAATTGTCTATTTTTACCAGTGAACTCATCTAAAGTTTTGAAAATTTTATTTAAAATTTCTTTAGATTTAAGTGATTGCTGACATAAGTTTGTAAAAGACTTGATTAAACGTTCTTCATCAAATCTTTCACCTAAAGTATTGGAAGTGTCAGTTACTCCATCGGTGTAATAAAGAATTATATCCTTTTTATTAAGTTGTACTTGACCACATTCATATTCAGCGTCATTTTGCAGACCAAGAACAAAACCTTCTGAGTCTAACTTTATTATTTTTTGCTCAGAACTTTTCCAAAGTAAAGGAGGATTATGTGCAGCATTTGCATACCTTAATTTTTTTGTTCTAGGATCATAATCTGAATAAAATAAAGTTATAAATCTATGTGATTGGTCTAGATCATCAATAGCTAACTGATTTAAATCGTGCAAAATTCTATCTGGAGGCAAGCCAGTCAAAACCTCTGCTCTTAACATTCCTCTTAGCATAGTCATCAAAAGGCCTGCGGGAATACCCTTACCCATAACATCACCTATAACTAAAGCCCACCTTGCCTTTTCCCTTCTTTTTTCAGAGATATTTGTTTTCAAGGACATGAAATCATAATAATCTCCTCCTAGCTGAAGAGCTGGTCTACAGTGAGCAGCTAAATCCACTCCAAAAATAATTGGACAAAAATCGGGTAAAAGTTGTGATTGGATTTCTGCTCCAATAGAAATTTCTCTATCCACATTTTCATGCTTTTTTTTAGTTTTAATTAACCAATAATTTTCTAAACCTACAGCCAGACAACTGATAATGAAATTTAAATTACGTTCATTATTTACAGATTTATTTAAAGACTCTTGATTAAAAGTATAGACAAATCCTCTACATTTTCCTCGTGAGGAAATTTTATAAGAGTGTATTAAATATTCTTTAAATTTATCCTTTAAATCTTTTTCAAAAATATAAATTTCCTTTAGTCTAAAATTTTTTGAAAAATCAAATTTTTTAAAATAACTTTTAATTTCATTATCCATTTTTATATTTTTTGTATCCCCAGAAAACTTGATATTTTCCTTCCATATTTCCCCCTTTTCATCTAACGGAATAACAAGACTTAATTGTTGAGTAAAAGTATGTTTTAAAAGTAAAGAAATATAATCAAGGAATCTCTTAATATTTGAAAAAGATTTTAAATAATAAGCTAATGAAGAAGCTATTTCGATAAATTTTTCATTCTTTTCAAATGATAATTTATTATCTTTCTCTAAAAAATTTTTAATTACGTCATTAGACAATAATTTTTCTCTTTGGTTATTAGACAAAACAAATTTAAGCTATAAATATGTTTTAACACTAAAAATACATTTTAAAAAAAAATTAATTAAATTTTTATCTATCTGCAAGCAGAGCCTCAACAAACTCAAAACTATTAAAAGGTCTTAAATCTTTAATACCCTCACCAGCTCCAATGAATCTTATTGGCAAATTGACTTCTGCAGAAACAGCTAAAGAAACACCTCCTCTTGAAGTACCATCTAATTTAGTAATAATTGCACCACTTAAATTTGCAGATTTTGCAAAACTTTTAGCTTGCTTTAAGCCATTTTGTCCTTGACTAGCATCTAAAACTAATAATGATTCAATAATTGCATCAGGAACTTTTCTATCTATTATTTTTTTTATTTTTGACAACTCATCCATAAGATTATTTTTATTTTGCAACCTTCCTGCTGTATCTACTAGTAATAAATCACTTTTACGTTTATTTGCTGCATTAATGGCATCAAAAACCACAGCAGCCGGATCTGCATTCTTTGATTGATTCGAAATAACTTCAACCTTACTTCTCTCTCCCCATACCTGTAATTGTTCTACAGCTGCTGCTCTGAAAGTATCTGCCGCGGCTATTAAAGTTTTGTAGTTACTTCTTGATGATAAATATGCAAGTTTACCCAAAGTTGTAGTTTTACCTACTCCATTTACTCCAACTATTAACCAAACATTTAACTTACCTTTTTGTGGAACAAGAATATTTGTTCCAGAATTTCTTATTGGTTTTTCAATAATTTTTCGTAATTCATCTTTTAGAAATTTTATGCCTTCTTCTCCTCCGACAACTTCTTCATTTAATTTTTTTCTAAGTGAATTAATCACCTTATCTGTTGAATCAATACCAACATCAGCTCTTATTAATAAAGTTTCCAAGTCATCTAGAGATTCTGATGAAAGTGGATCATCTCCTAATTTGTCCAATAATTCTGTGACAAAACCTTTTCTTGTTTCTTCTAATCCTTTGCGTAATTTACTTAACCAATCTATTTCATCAATTGAAATTTCATTTACCTTTTTGCCTTGTGCAGCTAACACCATAGCTGACCAAGTAAAATCTTCGTCAAACTTTCCTAAGGTAGCTTCGGTTTCATATTTGATGTTAGAAAAATCATTCTTATCAACTTCTTCTTCTTTAAGCCGCTCTTGTTTAAGCTGCTCTTGTTTAAGCTGCTCTTGTTTAAGCTGCTCTTGTTTAAGCTGCTCTTCTTTAACTTGATTTTCTTTTTTATTTAATTCTTGTTTTTGTTTTAATAAAGCATAGGCTTGAGAAGCCCATTCAATAGAACTTTCAGATTCATTATTATTCATAAATATCTTTTTGATCGCATTTAATTTAATTATAAAAAATTATTGATTTATATCAAATAATTACTTCACCTTAACTCTTTGCAATCTCCTTAAAACTCCATTAATCATTTTTCTACCTTGATTATCGCTATATTTATTTGCTAAATTTACAGCCTCATCACATGCTACAGCAACAGGAGTTTCTAAAAAATGAATATCTACATATGCTAAACGTAAGATATCTCGATCGACTCTTGGTAATCTTTTTAATCTCCATCCTTCCATTACCTCATCAATATTAGAATCAATTGTTTTTAAATTATTAATTATGCTTAAAAGTCTATGATTTACATCTTCTCTAATATCGTTTTGATTACTTGAAACAACCAATTTAGGAAAATCTAAAGTAACTGAGAGTGAATTCATTACTGATTCAATTTTATAAAAAGCTTTTTTGAGTTCATCTCGAACGTTGGCGAAAGAGGAATTACTACCTTCATTTAATTCACTATCCAAAAGATTGCGAGATGCATTTTCTAAATCTGCTTCACAATCATCTAACTCATCTCTACAATGATTGATTAAAGAATCTAAAGCAGATTCAAAAATCTCTTCTATTTGAAATTTATTTAATTCTAAATCTCCTTTATCTTTAATAAGACCTAAAGAAAGTAAAGATAATTCTCGTGATAACGATCTATTATGCATCAATTAAGTAGATGAAGTATTTGAAGAGGCTCTTAGTTGAGAAAATAATTTTGAAAATGTTGGATTCGAAGAATTATCCTTTTCATCTGGATTGACTATCCCAACAGAAATAATTGTTCTAAACGCATCTTCTACTGAAATATCCAGATCTTTTATAGAGGATTCAGGAACTAATGTATACCACCCAGTAGTAGGATTAGGTGCAGTAGGTATAAAAACACTTAATAATTTCTCGTCCAATTGTGATTGGAGTGATGATCCAACATCACCTGTTACAAAACCAACGCTAAATAATCCCTCTCGTGGATATTCTACTAAAACGACTCTTCTAAATCTATTAGACTTATTGCTTAAAAAAGTTTCAAGTAATTGTTTAAGGGTTTTATAAACTGCTCCTGCAACTGGGATCTTAGATAGTGTACCCTCTCCAAATTCTAATAACCACCTCCCTACAAAATTTCTCGCCATCAAACCAATAAGTAAGATTGCTAATAAAGGGACTGTTAAACCTAAAGTTAAGTTAATTAAATCTTGTAATAAAGGATTTAACGTAATAAATGGATTTAGTTGTTTAGGAACTGATGTTACTAATGTAAGAACAAATTTGCTGACTATAGAAGATAACCAAATTGTGGTTGCCAATGGAATGACAACTAACAACCCAGCTATGAGATCATTTTTTAAATCCTGTTGGAGCCTAGTTCCTAGGTTCGAATCTTGACTTTGTGTAGATTCAACCAAAATTAAAGTTCCTAATAATATTCATTTTAATAACAATTTAACGAGTTTTACTTGTTAGGGATATATTTATTTTTAATAAATTTAAATTATTTATTAGTTTCTCACTTTAAAAGTACCATTTATTTAAAGTTAAATCATAATAAAATCATGAAAAATATCATTCAAAACAAAGAAGAATTAAGTTATAAATTAAAAAAAAGAGCAATTCTTGAGGGCTTTGCTGTTTCTAGAATAGCGACTATACCAGGAAGTTCTCGTTTAAACCTAAGAACAAAAGCACTAGAAAGATGGTTAGAAAATAATTATCATAGTGATATGAGATGGATGGAAACAGAAAAAAGAAAAAGTATAGACTCTCTATTAAAGGGAGCAAAAAGTGTTTTAACTGTTGGTTTTAATTATTTCAGTGAAGAGCACAAACAAAAAACAAAATTTAAAATTGGGAAGTTTGCTCAAGGAGAAGATTACCATAAAGTTATTTATAAGAAATTAAAAAATATAGGTAGATGGATTAATGATGAGATCCCAGATTGCAATTGGAAAATTTGTGTTGACACATCTCCTCTATTGGAAAAAGCTTGGGCGGAAGAAGCAGGTCTAGGTTGGATAGGGAAAAATAGTAACCTTATTAACAAAGAATACGGATCATGGCTTACATTAGGATTTATGATTCTCACGAAAGATTTCGTATCCGATAGTTCGTCCAAATCTCTGTGTGGAGGATGTGAAAAATGTATTGAAAAATGCCCAACAAATGCAATAACGGAGCCTTTTGTAATTAATTCTGATTTATGTATTGCATATCATACTATAGAAAATAAAAGTCAAACTATTCCTGCACATATAGAAAAAAATTTAAATGGATGGATTGCGGGTTGTGATATTTGCCAAGATGTATGTCCATGGAACAAACAAGTTCCTTTTAGTAAAAATATTGAAGCTAATCCAAGAACATGGATTAAAAATCTTAATGTTAAATCATTAAGTTGGGATGAAAAAAAATGGGAAGAGAATCTGAGAGGAACTACATTAAAGAGGATAAAGCCTTGGATGTGGAAAAGAAATATTAAAGCAATGCTTAAAGGAAAAAAAATATGAAGAAATCTTTAACAAAATTATTATTTTTTTCAATAATAAGTTTGCATTTTATTAGTGTTGAAAATTTAAAAGCTTTAGTGCCATATTACTATTTCCCAGAAACAAAAAATTTAAAAAAAGAAAGTTTATCAATCGGGAAACAGGCATATCAACTTTTATATTTTGGACAAATCGAAGATAGTCTAAATTTGGCAAAATTAGCTGTAAAAATAAACAGTCAAGATGAAGCTTTATGGACGATTCTTGCTGAAGCACAATTAGCCAACAAACTATATAATGAAGCATTGATTTCATTAACTAATGCTCAAAATATTAACCCTAAGATCGGTGAAATATATTTTGCAAAAAGTAATATCTATTTAAAACAATCAAAACTAAACAAAGCAAAACTTTCCTTGCAATCAGGTATTAAAATCCTCCCAGAAAATTTTAAAGCAATTTTTCAATTAGGAAATATTTACTTAATGGAAAAAAATTATGAGAGAGCTATAAAAGAATTTGATAAAGCAATAAAAATTAAAAAAGATTTTTGGGAAGCAATCAATAATAAAGGATTAGCATATTTTGAATTAAATAAAATAAATCTTTCTATTATTTCTTTTCAAAAAGCTATCGATTTAGAGGAAAACGCAGAACCACTTTTAGCACTTGCTTCATGTTTGAGGACGCGAGATGTGAATGAAGCAATCTTACTGGCAAAAAAAGCTTTAAAAAAAGAGCCAAATTATGTTGAACTAGATTATAGAAAAGAACAACTTTGGGGAGAAAAAATACAAAATTCAACTGAAAAACTTTTTGAAAATAATCAACTCAAACAAGATATTTTAATTGCAAAAAAAAAAACTTAAATTAGCTAATTAGTACTGGTAAATATTTATTTACCTATTAATCTTAATTTAGTTTATGAAAGCAAACTGTAAATTTCCTATTTAATGACTAAGGAAAAATTCACTTCTATATCGCTGCAAGAAGAAATGCAACGTTCCTACCTAGAATACGCAATGAGCGTAATAGTAGGACGTGCATTGCCTGATGCTAGAGACGGGCTAAAACCAGTCCAAAGAAGAATCCTTTTCGCAATGCATGAATTAGGACTTACTCCAGATAGACCATTTAGAAAATGTGCCAGAGTTGTTGGGGATGTGCTGGGTAAATACCATCCTCATGGAGATCAAGCAGTCTACGAGGCACTTGTTAGGCTTGTTCAAGATTTCTCCACGAAATATCCAACTCTAGATGGTCATGGAAATTTTGGATCTGTTGATAACGATCCACCAGCTGCAATGAGATACACCGAAACGCGTCTAGCACCAATAGCTCACGAATGTTTTCTTGATGAAATCGGATCCGATACAGTAAGTTACTCAAATAATTTTGACGGTTCACAACAAGAACCAAACGTATTACCTGCCCAACTACCATTTTTGTTATTAAATGGTTCGTCAGGAATTGCAGTAGGTATGGCTACAAATATTCCGCCACACAATTTGGGTGAAATCGTTGATGGATTAATTGCTTTAATTAAAGATAAAGAAATAAGTGACTTAAAATTATCTAAAATTATATTGGGTCCTGATTTTCCTACAGGAGGTGAATTAATATATAACGATGCTTTAGTAGAAGTTTACAACAGCGGAAGAGGATCAATAACAGTAAGAGGCGTCATTAAAGAAGAAGAACTTAATTTAGGGAAAGGAAAACATAAAAAAAATGCTTTAATTATTTCTGAACTACCTTACCAAATAAGTAAAGCTGGATGGATTGAAAAACTTGCCGAGTTAGTAAATCTAGGAAAAATTGAAGGAATATCTGATATTAGAGACGAAAGTGATAGAGATGGAATGAGGATTGTCATTGAATTAAAAAAAGAATCAAATTCAGAACTAGTAATTTCAAGTTTATATAAAAAAACCACATTACAATCGAATTTTGGCGCAATATTTTTAGCTTTAGTAAACGGCAAGCCGATCCAACTGACTTTAAGAAAGTACCTTAATTATTTTCTAGAATTTAGAGAAGAAACAATTAGAAAAAGAACAAATTATTTTCTAAAAATTGCATCAGAAAAACTAGAGATTTTAGAGGGTTTTTCAATAGCAACTAAAAATATAAAGAATATTATTGAAGTGATTCAAAGCTCAGAAAATGCAACTGAAGCGAAATCCATATTAATGCCAAAACATGGACTAAGTGGCAAACAAACAGACGCAGTATTAAGCATGCCGCTGAAGAAGTTAACCAATTTAGAAAAAAGGCAAATAGCAGTTGATATAAAAGAATTACTTGAAAAAAAGAAATATCTCATCAATCTTCTTAAGAACAGAAGTTTGCTACTTGAAACTTTAATTGAAGAACTTAAGCATTTAAAGAAAAAATTTAATAAAAAAAGAAAAACAAAAATCTTAAAAGATATTAATCAAGCTGCAGAATTAGAAACTATAAATAATCAAATATTAGAGGAACTCATAATTAAAAAAACAAAAATATTGATAGATAATAGATTTTATGTTAAAAAAATAATTTTTAATACTTATAAAAAATTATTAGATATTGAAAATAAATTTATAGATAGCAAAAATGTTCAAAAGTTTGTATGTGAAATTAATAAAAATTTAAAAATTATTGGAGTTACATCTTCAGGAAAAGTTATTAACATAAATTATCAATTAAATGTCAATAATGAACATAAACTAGATAAGAAAATTTTAGGCAATATAGATCCACAAGAAATTATAAATTTTCATTATTTAGAAGCTGATTTAAAAAATTATTTATGCGTTATGAGTTCAGATGGGAGATTCAAAAAAGTTTTATTCGATGAACAAATGCTTAAGAGTAATAGAATTTTTTCAATTACAAAATTAAAAAATTCTACAAAGGTTATAGATTCATTTATTTATAGAAAAGAAGAGAAACTAGTTATATTAACTTCTATTGGAAGGCTTTTTAAATTTGATTTATCTAATAAATCTTTAAACCCGACTACGAAACAATCTCAAGGTTTATTATTAGTTAATATTTTACCTAGAGAGAGAATAGTTTCTTGTTGTAAGAGTAAAGAGAAAGATATTCTTTATTTAGTATCAAAAAAAGGTATATTTTTTAAATTAAAAACTGATGAGATTTATGATTCTAATACATCTAAATTAGGATATATTAATGATAAAATTCAGCTTAAAAATGATTGTTTTATAAAAATTTTATCGGATAATCAATACATTGATATTGAGACAAATAAAAATAAATCTGCAAGATTAAACTTAAACAAACTAAATACTAACTCTGTTAAAAATATAATCAAAGTAGACTTCCTTAATCTTGAAAAAGATGAATATATTGAAAATTGTTCGCGTCTAAACAAATTTATCAATTAAGAATTATATTCATTCTCAACCCATTTTAAATACTCTTTGTTTACCGTTCCTGTAACGTAAGATCCAGTAAAACAACTCATCTCTAAATCTTGAACTAAAGAATCATTAATTATAGATTTTCTTAAATTATCAACACTTTGATATACGAGATTATCAATTTCAAGCTTTTTAGCAATTTCAATTATTGTTCTATCATGAGCTATTAATTCGTCTCTATTAGGCATATTAATTCCATAAACGTGAGGAAATCTTACTGGTGGTGCTGCTGAAGTAAAAAAAACCTTATTTGCTCCAGCATCTTTTGCCATTTGAACTATCTGTTTAGAAGTCGTACCTCTAACTATAGAATCATCTACTATTAAAACATTTTTGTTTTTAAATTCTGTACTCATAGCATTCAACTTTTGCCTTACAGACTGCTTACGTTTTTGATGTCCGGGCATAATAAAAGTTCTACCTACATATCTATTTTTAAAAAATCCTTCTCTATATTCAATTCCCAATTGCCTAGCTACTTGCATTGCTGCTGGTCGAGAAGAATCAGGAATAGGCATAACGACATCAACATCACCAGAGGTTATTGTTTCCTTAATAGTTTCTGCTAAATAATCTCCCATCTTTAAGCGTGCCTTATAAACGGAAATTCCATTCATCACTGAATCTGGCCTTGCTAAATAAACATATTCAAATGCACAAGGAAATAACCTTGGGTTTTCTGAACATTGCTTTGAATAAAATTCACCATTATTGGTTATAAAAATTGCTTCACCAGGTTCGACATCTCTAACAACTTGATAATCATTATTTTCTAAAACTAATGACTCACTTGCCAGCATCCACTCCTCTTTTTGAGTAGTTTGAGAAATTCTTTTTCCAATTACCAAGGGTCTTATGCCAAAAGGATCTCTAAAAGCTAATAATCCATGACCTGAAATTAAAGCAATTGAAGCATATGATCCTTGAATCCTTTTATGTAAGGTTTTTACTGCTTTAAAAATAATTTCTGGCTCTAAATCTTGATTATGTATTTGATCTTGTAGTTCCGTCGCAAGGACATTTAACAACATTTCCGTATCACTTGAAGAATTTGTATGACGTTTATCTACGTTAAATAATTGTTTTTCTAAATCTCTCGTATTGGTAAGATTCCCATTATGAATTAAAACTATTCCGTAAGGGGCATTTACATAAAATGGTTGTGCTTCTTCAACGCTTTCTGCTGAACCTTTTGTTGCGTATCTAACATGTCCTAAACCAATTTTTCCAATTAAATTCCTCATATCTCTTGTTCTATAAGCAGTATTTACTTGTCCTTTAGCCTTATGTATATGAAATACAGTATCTTCCATTGTAGCTATACCAGTAGAGTCTTGACCTCGGTGCTGTAATAGCAAAAGACTGTCATAAATTTGTTGATTTACGTCATCAGAAGAGACAATGCCAACAATTCCACACATAATTTAAGTTCTGAAAATTTTGGAGAGTTTTATATTTTTTTTCATTATTAAAAGCTACTGGAAATACTATTATTAAATTTTTTGGTTAATTCATCAACCCTTAGATTGCAAAGTTCTTTATCTTGAACGGTTATCTTAAGATATTCATTAGAAACAAATCCTATTTTTTTTACATATATATTTTTGGAGAAATCTTTCTTATTAAAGTTTAGGAAATCTAAAAATTTTAATTCTTCATTTTTATTAAGTGAAAAAAGTATTCTTGAACCTCCCTCGCTAAACAACAAAGAATCATGACGATTAATATTGTCGTCTAATACTATAGTTGCTCCTTTAGAAGACAAAACACAACATTCTGATAAGGCAACAGCTAAACCTCCATCACTAACATCATGAGAAGAAGTAATATAATTTTTTAAAATTGCATCTCTTAAAAAACTTTGGCAATATTTTTCGTCTTGTAAATTAATCTTTGGAGGTCTACCAGTAACTAAACCATGAAAATATTCTAAATAAGAACTTGCTCCTATTGTAGATTCAGAAGAATATGAACCAATAATCCAAATTTGATCATAAATATTTTTCCATCCTGCACTTATAGCATTATCTACATTTTTGATTGTTCCTACCATTCCAATAACAGGAGTGGGATTAATCGGAGTTAATTCATTATTTTGATTTTTTGATTCATTGTATAAAGAAACATTACCTCCAGTAACAGGAGTTTCTAAAGCAAGACAAGCTTTAGAAATTCCATCACATGCTGATGAAAGTTGCCAATATCCTATATCAGTATCAGGTGATGAAAAGTTTAAATTATTAGTTATCGCTATTGGCTCAGCACCTATGCATGTTACATTTCTTGCTGATTCTGCTACAGCGGCAATACTTCCTCTAAAAGGGTCTAATAAAACCCATCTACTATTGCAATCTACAGAAGCTGCTACACCGGAAAATATTTTATTTTTGTTTTTCTCATCTTGCGCTCTAAGTCTTATTAATGCTGCATCTGATTCTCCTGGCTTAAATACAGTGTTTGATTGTACTTGAGAATCATATTGTCGATATACCCACCTTTTAGATGCGATTGAGGGGTTTGATAAAAGTTCCAAAATAATTTCGGACATGGAATATAATTTTTGATCTTTTAAAGAAAGAATTTTATTTTTACTAATGATTGGTAATTTATCTTCTGTCCATTTCCATTTCCTTAATAGATAATTAGGTGGCTCTTTAATAACATCATGAATGTTTATTGGAGTTTCATCTGATAAAGCTGAAGTTGGAATTTGAGCAACAATTTGATTATTATGCGAAATAATAACCTCTTTTTCAGATATCACTTCACCGATAACATTCGCAAATAGTCCCCACTTCTTAAATAATTTAATAAGAATATTTAATTTTTCTTCCTTAACAACAAGTAGCATTCTCTCTTGAGATTCTGATAATAAATATTGGTAAGCAGACATATCAATTTCTCTAGCTGGAACTAAATCTAGGTTAATCGATATTCCTAAACCTCCATTTGCAGCCATTTCTGCACTGCTACAAGTAAGGCCTGCAGCTCCCATATCTTGAGCAGCAATTACGTCTCCAGTTTTAAAAGCATCTAAACAAGCTTCAATAAGACTCTTTTCTATAAAGGGGTCTCCTACTTGTACTGCAGGTCTATTATCTAAAGACTTAGTAGTTAATTCAGAACTAGCAAAACTTGCACCTCCAACACCATCTTTACCTGTTGTATTTCCTACGTATAAAACTGGGGAACCAACGTCTTTAGCTCCTGAACATACAATTTGATCAGTTTCTAACAAACCTAAAGCCATAACGTTAACTAAAGGATTACCAGAATAACTATCATCGAAATCTATTTCCCCACCCACAGTAGGAACTCCTACACAATTACCGTAATGAGATATTCCAGATACGACACCACGAAGAAGAGAAATATTAGATGCCTTATCAAGATTTCCAAATCTCAAAGAATTCAAAACTGCTATAGGTCTAGCACCCATCGTAAAAATATCTCTTAGTATCCCACCTACTCCTGTTGCTGCTCCTTGAAAAGGTTCAATTGCTGAAGGATGGTTATGACTTTCAATTTTAAAAACCAATTTCTGATCATTACCAACATCTATAACACCTGCATTTTCCCCAGGACCAACTAATACATTTTTGCCTTTAGTAGGAAAATTAGCTAATAACGGTTTTGAATTTCTATAGCAGCAATGTTCAGACCACATTACTCCAAACATTCCTAATTCTGTTCTATTTGGTTTTCTTCCAAGTCTTTTACATATCTCTTGATAATCATCACTAGTTAAGTTTTCAACTTTAAGTGATTCATTAACATCAAAACTTTCGTTATTTAAAGAATTTATCATTATTCAAATCCAAGGGTCATCTTCTCTTTTACTTCTTAAAGGGCTATCTTCTTCTTCTTCATTATAAAAAGTTTTTTGTTTATATTCCGAATTTTGGTTTATATCTTCATCTTCTTCGAGCCAATCCTCTAATCTATTTGTAGCGTTGCTTTTCATATCATCAAAACGATCAATAATTTTTTTTCCTTTTTTTAGAAACTGATATTTAATACTTGATTTTATTAAAGATAAATCCTCTAAAGAAGAGCAAGATCCGAAAACTAAGCCTGGTTGCTGGTCAATAATATCTTTTATATTTAATTTCCATCTACTAGAACCTGGGATTCTCGGATTAGAACGAGAAATTAGATAAAACTTTATATTCCCAGTTTTCATGTCAAATAAAAAATCAGCTATTACTCCTATCTTTGTACCTTCAGAGTTAATTAAATTAGCTTCTATTAAATTTGGAAATCTATTTAAAGTTGCAAGATCTGAAATAGCAGGTTCTCCTTTTACATATACTTCATTATCAATTATTTGGTTTATTTGATTTAATCTCCATACGTTTCTTTTTAAGTCAAAATTAGAAGGACGAGAATACCAACCTAAAATCCTATGAACAGGTGGATGCATCCAAACATTTTCACCACTCCCAAAATTATGAATAGCATTTCCTTTTACATTAAGGTTCAATAAATCACTTAGTAAAAAGTCCTTTGGTAATTTCAAATTAAGAGCGAACTTGAACAGGCATTACTAAATAAGTAAAAGAATTGACGTTATCTTCAGGAACAAGAACAGCTGGTGTGGTTGGTAGATTACATTTAAAAAGTACATTTTGACTTGAAATAACTTTTAAACCTTCCAAGAGATATCTTACATTGAATGCTATATCAAATTGATCAAAGTCAAAAGATACAGGGACAAGTTCATTAGCACTTCCTATATCTTGAGCATCTGCACTTATTAAAGCTAAATCTTTATCTTCTAATTTAATTTTAACAACGCTACTTTGCTGATCTGCTAAGACTGCAATCCTTTCTAATGATTCAATTAATTTTTTTGTATTAAATTTAAAAAGTTTTGAAAATGTATCTGGTATTAATTGAGAATAATTTGGATAAGAACCCTCAAGAGTTCTTGTAGTGATTATTTGATTAGAAGAAATAAATACAACTTGCCCTTTATCATAAAAAAGTTTAATTGAATTTTCAGATGAGCTCAAACTTACTAGTTTTTCAATTTCTCTTAAAGATCTTGTTGGAATAGTAACTGATAAATTTTCTTCATCTGGAGAAATATTTTCTCTATCTTCGAGATCTTCTTTATTTCCTACTAAAACAACAGCTAATCTATGCCCATCAGTTGCAGCTGATTCCAAATATTTAAAATTGAAGGTAAAATTAACTCCAGTTAGTAATTGCTTAGAATCATCATTACTACTAGCAAAAATAGTTAATTTTAGAGCTTTTAAAAAAGAACTAGGATCGATATTTAAAGAAGTACCACTTTCAACAAATGGTAAGTTTGGATAATCGTCGGAAGGAATTCCTTTTAAATTAAAAGAACCTCTATCACTTTTTATTAAAATATTATCCGAACTCTCATCGACAACAAGAGAAACAGGTGTTTCACTTGGCAACTTATTTACTATTTCAGATAGAAGTTTTGAGGGAATAGTAATTGCACCACTTTTTTTTACACTCGCATCAAAAGAAGTTTGTATTCCTAAATTTAAATCGAATCCAGTTAAACTTATTTTATTTGTTCCTTGATCAGCTGTTAGAAGCAAATTTGCGAGAATTGGGTGAGTAGGTCTCGAAGAAACTGCTTTACTAACTAATTGAATAGCATAATTAAATTCATTTTGATTACAAACAATCTCCATCTGGTTAATAACTTTATTTATATATTAGATCCATTTTCTTGATTAATGCAATTAAATATTTTTCTTTAATATCATCCTTATTTCATACTAGATTCTTTTTAATTAATAATTTATTTAGTAGTAGTAGTCTTTGTGGAAAATGTGGAAAACAGTTAAAACTTTTTTACTTAGCAGAAAAAAATAAGATATTTGCTTGTGGAAAAAATTCTTAGATTGTTAAATTTTTACTTACTCCATTTTTGAAACAAAAAACTTTTTAACATTTTTATTGTCATTTTAATAATTAATTAACAGTATTAAATAAGTTTTAAATTATTTCCACAGTCAATTTTATTTTTGGATTAATTAATACCCTAATATTTTAGTTATATTATTTAACGAAGGTTCTATATTTTTTCGAAAAATAGCATCATTATTTTTAATAGCACAATCTGGATCCTTTAATCCATTACCAGTTAAGACGCATACAATAGTAGATTCTTTTTTGATTCTGTTTTTATTTTTAATAAGCCCTGCCACTGAAGCTGCACTTGCGGGTTCACAAAAAATACCTTCCTTTGCAAGAATTTTATAAGCTTCAATAATATTATCATCTGTCACTGATTGAAAATCCCCCTTACTTTCTTTTTTGACAATTTTTGCTTTATCTCTATTAACAGGATTTCCAATTCTAATTGCTGTTGCAATCGTTTCCGGATTTTTAACGATAATATTTTTCACTAAAGGCGCAGATCCTTCAGATTGAAACCCCATCATGACTGGTAATTTTAAATTTCTTTTAATTTTTGAATATTCTTTAAAACCTAGCCAATAAGCAGTTATATTACCTGCATTTCCCATAGGGATGCAAAGCCAGTCAGGCGCAATACCTAAGTCGTCTATTATCTCAAACGCAGCAGTTTTTTGACCTTGTATTCGGTATGGATTAACAGAATTCACAAGATTAATTGGATATTTAGCAGATAAATCTCTAACAATTTCTAAAGCTCTATCAAAATTACCTTGTATAGAAATGATCTCTGCTCCATACATTAAAGCTTGAGCAAGTTTACCTTGAGCTACATATCCATCAGGAATTAATACATATGACTTTAAACCTCCTCTTGAAGCATATGCAGCTGCAGCTGCTGAAGTATTTCCTGTACTGGCGCATATTACAGCTTCGCTTCCTTCTTCTTTAGCTTTACTTATTGCCATTGTCATCCCTCTATCTTTGAATGAGCCAGTGGGATTCAGTCCGTCATATTTCAAATAAACTTTTGTATCATTTCCAATTAAATCACTTATTGATTTACTGAAAATTAAAGGAGTATTACCCTCATTTAAAGAGACAATTGGGGTATCTTTAGATACTGGCAAATATTGTTTATATGCATTGATTAATCCTGGCCATCTTTTTTTTCTGTAATTAAGATGTAATTTATCTTTGATTTTTTCTAATACTTGCATAATTATTTAATTGTTTTTAATTTTTTCCAAGGGCTTATCAGTAAAAAAGTCTAATAATTCCGATATCGATTCTACTTTATTCATTACTTTACTTAAAGCATTTACATTTAAAATAACAGTTTTAGTTGGGTAACTTTCAAAAAATTTTATAAGGGTTATATTTCCATCTCCTACATAGATACCTTTTATAACACTTGATCGTAGGGCCAAAATACCAGTTTTTTCATCATTTGTGTTAGGAGGATGGATTATGGAAGATAATCTGCTTAAAATTACATTACCTATTTCCGAGTACACTAATTTGCTTGCAAGAGTTATAGGAATTTCAAAATTTTTATTTAATACTGATTGAATTTCACTATCAGAAGAATTTGTTGCGTTTAAAACTCTTCTTAATTTATTTGAGGAATTTCCATTTTTAGCAAAATCTCTTAAAGACTCGACAGTTACTGTTCTTGAAAATATGCTATATATTATTTTAATATTTTCAGCAGATTTTATTTTAGGAGTATTTAACAATAAATGATTAGTAATTAATATTAAAAATATTCTAGGAATTAATAATTTCGTAAACTGCATTTTATATGTTTGAACCGGCTGCAATTTTTACAAGTCTTACTACACTCTTTTCAGTTACTTTTTTTGCAATTTTAAAACTCATTTCTCTTGTATAAGGTTCGTTTATAAGCCTTGGTACTCTTTTAAGAAAGATGTCAATAGAATATCCTGGAACTTTTTGTATAATTTCAAAAAAGTTTTTGAAAGGTTCTACATATAATATCAAATTTTTTATTTCATTATTATTACTTCTATCAACATTCAATCTGATAGATTTTGGAAGGTAATTATTAACACTCTTTAATAAATTTAAATTTATTAAGTCTATTTGATTAGTTAAACTATCGATAATTTCATTTCTTAAAAATCCACCTTTTTGTGAAAAAAGAAGATTAATAACTTCATCAAGAAGTTTTTCTAAATTTAGATTAGTCTGTTTTGCGGCATTAGAAAGTAAATCTTCCAACCTATCCCATTTAAATTCTTTATTATCAAATAACATTTCTTTTAAACTTTCTCTTAATTGTGGATCAGGGTCCTCCATTAATCTTCTGGCAAAATATGGATAAGCCGCCCCTAGAATTTTAAAGTTAGGATCCACACTTAAAGCTATTCCTTCTAAAGTTAGTAAAGATCTAATTATAAGTGCATAATATGGAGGTAACTTAAATGGGAATTTATACATAACTCCTGACATGTCGTCAGTTACGCTTTTAAAATCCATTTTTGATACACCAAGTTCTACTGCATTTACAAATACATCTTGGAAAGCGGGAACAATAGGTTCAAGATTCACTTCTTTCGATAGGAAGCCCAATTTAACAAAATCTTGAGATAATTTATCAAAATTTTTATTTACAAGATGAACAACTGCTTGGATTAAACCCGATCTAGAATTTCTAGTTACTTCACTCATCATACCGAAATCTAAATAACATAACCTTCCATCTTTTAAAGCTAATAAATTCCCCGGATGTGGATCAGCATGAAAAAAACCATGCTCTAATAATTGTTCTAAACTACATTGCACTCCTATTTCAATCATTTCGTCAGGGTCAATACCTAATTTTTTAACTCCTTCAAGATTTGTTAGTTTTGTTCCATCGATCCATTCCATCGTTAATACTCTTCTTGAAGTGATTTCTTTATAAATTTCAGGTACAGCAATTTTTGAGTTATGAAGATGTAAATTCCTAAATTTTTCTGCATTTTTAGCTTCGTTTAAATAATCCATTTCTTCAAACACTCTCTTTCCTAATTCATCAATTAGTGCAACAAGATCGCTTCTTATAAGTCCAATGTTATTTTTTAACCAATTAGCAATATTTCTAACTATATATAAATCAAGTGTAATTTGCTCTCTTAAACCTGGTCTTTGTACTTTTACAGCTACAACATTTTTATTTTTTAGAACAGCTTTATGAACTTGTCCTAAAGAGGCCGCAGAAATGGGCTCTTTATCAATTGTTAAAAAAATCTCATCAATCTTTTTGTTCAAATCTTCTTCTATTAAATCCATTGCTTTATCACCATCAAATCCTGGTAATTGATCTTGAAGTTCAGATAATTCTTCAAGAAGTATTCCAGGAATAATGTCAGGTCTGGTAGATAAAGCTTGCCCTGCTTTGACAAATGCAGGACCTAATTCAACTAATAAATTTGTTAATTGTTTAGCTCTAACTCTTGCTTTTGATTCTTTTTTTAATTGTCCGGTTAATTTATCCCAACCTACTGAAATAATGTAAGCAAATATTGGTATCAAGGTCTGCCAAAGCCTTTTAAATAGTCGTTTTGGATTTTTTTGATAAATTTTAGAGATTACTTCTGGATCATATTTTAACAATCCTGAAGCCTCAATAAAATCTGTATAATCTTCATTCATAACTTTATTTATTCAACCCCTTTTATTTTCTTCAAAAAGAAGCTAATTTTTTTGTAGGAAAGAATTATCATGTTAATACAATTAAATTTACAAAATATTGCCTTAATAGAAATTATAGAAATTAATTTCGAAAAAGGTTTGAATATTTTTACTGGAGATTCAGGATCAGGAAAATCACTGATCTTAGACTCATTAAATGTTTTGTTCGGTGGAACTAATATACCTTTAAAACACTTAATACGTCCAGGAAAACAAGAATGTTTAATTGAGGCAAAATTTTCTAATTCATTAAAAGTTTCTGATTGGTTATCTTCAAAAGGTTTTAAGAAAGTTTCCGGCGAAATTATCGTAAAAAGAGAATCTTATAAAAAAAACAAAAAAGTAATTTCAAAATATTCGATAAATAATTCATCTATAAGTAAAGCATTATTAGAAGATTTAGGTTTATTGTTAATTGATTTTGTTGGTCAATCTGATAGTTTCCTATTCACTAATCAAGAACAAAGAAGATTAATTATTGATGATCTTGGTTCTAAAGAATTAAAAATGTTAAATCTTCAAATTAAAAAGACATGGGAAGAAATTCAGATTTTGAAAAAAAGAAGAGAAGAAAATTTTCAATTATCTAAAAATAAAGAAAATAATAATTTTGCAATCAAAGAGATGTACAAAATGTTGGAGGAAGCAAAATTAAATTCTTCCCATGAAATTAAAGAATTACAATCTAAGGAATTTAGGCTATCAAATAATCTAGATATAATATATTCGATTCAATCATCTCTAGATAATTTAAATAGTAATAAAAATGAAGTCCCTTCCATCAGTGATTTAATTACTCAATCAATTAAACATTTAAATAAAGTCGTTGAACATGATTCAAAGATTAGTGATTTAAATGAAAATTTAATAAATATTCAAAATGATATTGAAAATTTAATTTTTTCTTTAACAGAATATTTGGAACAAGTGGAGAAAGATGATACTAGTTTAAATGAAATTCAAAAAAGATTATTTTATTTGCAAAATTTAGAACGCACATTTTCTTTAAAACTTCCACAATTAATTACTAAAAGAGATGAACTCAAGAAATTTATAGATAAAAATTTATATAAAGAAGAGGTAAAGAAGTTAGATTTTCAAATTAATAAATCTCAAGCTAATTTAGAGACTCTTTTTGCAACTCAGTCTTGTAAAAGAAAAGAGATAGCTAAGCAGCTTCAAGATTCTGTAATTTCTATTTTGAAAAATTTAGGTTTAGAAAATGCAGATTTTTCAATTCAGTTTACAAAAGTTATACCATCTCAAGAAGGGGATCATAAGATAGATTTTCTCTTTTCTGCTAATCCTGATCAAAATTTAGCTCCATTATCGAAGGTTATTTCTGGTGGAGAAATGTCAAGATTTCTATTAGCAATAAAATCTAGTATTTCTAAAAAACCTAATACTTTTTTCTTAGATGAAATAGATAATGGTTTGAGTGGTAAATCATTAAATGCTTTAGTTGATTTAATAAAACTAATTGCAAAGCAAAGGCAGGTTTTTTGTATTACTCATCAACCTTTTTTAGCAGCAACAGGAAATACTCATTTTAAAGTAAAGAAAGATGTTATTAATGGAATTACTTTTACTTCCATAACTAAATTAACTTCAAAAAAAGAAAGAGAAAATGAGTTAACTGAACTTATAGGTGGTGCTTTTAGTGAAGCAAATAATTATGCATCGACACTTATAGATAGAGCAGCCGCATAAATTAAAGAATATCCACTATAATAAGAATTCTTTAAATCATTTAAGATTTAAGCATGGTTAAAAAAAATATTGGGATCAACGAAGATAATTCAATTAAGATTCGAGGTGCTCGACAACATAATTTAAAAAATATTGATCTCACTCTTCCAAGAAACAAATTTATTGTTTTTACGGGAGTAAGTGGTAGTGGTAAGAGTTCATTAGCTTTTGATACTATTTTTGCTGAAGGCCAAAGGAGATACGTAGAAAGTCTTTCTGCTTATGCAAGACAATTTTTAGGTCAGGTTGATAAACCAGATGTAGATAATATTGAGGGTCTATCTCCTGCAATATCTATAGATCAAAAATCAACTAGTCATAATCCCCGATCAACTGTTGGAACAGTAACTGAAATTCAAGATTATTTGAGATTATTATTTGGACGAGCTGGAGAGCCTCATTGTCATCATTGTGGTTTGCCAATTGCACCTCAAACAATAGATGAAATGGTTGATCAAATAATTTTGTTGCCGGAGGGAACAAGATATCAATTGCTTGCACCTGTCGTAAGAGGCAAAAAAGGAACACATGCCAAATTACTTAGTGGATTAGCTGCGGAAGGCTTTGCTCGTGTAAGAATTAACGGTGAGGTTAGAGAACTGGCAGACAGTATTGAGCTTGATAAGAATCATACGCATAACATTGAGGTTGTAGTTGACAGATTGATTGCGAGAGATGGAATACAAGAAAGGTTAAATGATTCTCTACAAACATGTCTTAAAAGAGGAGATGGACTTTCCATTGTTGAAGTTGTTCCAAAAAAAGGTGAAACTCTACCTCCAAATTTAGAGAAAGAAAAGTTATATTCAGAAAATTATGCTTGTCCAGTTCATGGATCTATTGTTGAAGAACTATCTCCAAGATTATTTTCATTTAATAGTCCTTACGGTGCTTGCTCAGATTGTCATGGTATTGGTTATTTAAAGAAATTTACAGCAGATAGGGTGATACCGGACACTTCTTTGCCTGTCTATGCTGCCATAGCTCCTTGGAGTGAAAAGGATAATACTTACTATTTTTCTTTACTTTACTCAGTTGGTCAGGCTTATGGTTTTGAATTAAAAACCCCTTGGAAGAATCTTACTGATTTACAAAAAAACGTCTTATTATCAGGATCCGATAAGCCAATTTTAATTCAAGCTGACAGTCGCTTTAAAACTTCTAGTGGTTTTGAAAGACCTTTTGAAGGAATTTTGCCAATTTTAGAAAGGCAATTAAGTGAATCCAATGGAGAATCAGTTAAACAAAAGCTTGAAAAATATTTAGAGTTAGTTCCTTGCAAAACATGCTCTGGCAAAAGGTTAAAACCAGAAGCTCTTGCAGTAAAGATTGGACCGTACAATATTACTGATTTGACTTCTATTAGCGTTTCGGAAACTTTATTTCATATTGAGAAGATAATGGGATTAGGTAAAAATAATATAGAAAATATTTCTTTATCTGAGAAACAAAAACAAATTGGTGAATTAGTTCTAAAAGAAATTCGATTGCGTTTAAAGTTTCTCATTAATGTAGGTTTAGATTATTTAACTTTAGATAGGCCTGCGATGACTTTATCAGGCGGGGAAGCTCAACGTATTAGATTAGCAACTCAAATAGGAGCTGGTTTAACTGGAGTCTTATATGTATTAGATGAACCTAGCATCGGTTTACATCAAAGAGATAATGATAGATTGCTTGAAACATTGAAGAATCTTAGAGACCTTGGCAATACTCTAGTTGTTGTCGAACATGATGAGGATACTATGAAGTCAGCTGATTATCTTGTAGACATAGGTCCAGGCGCAGGCGTTTATGGTGGAGAGATTATTGCGAAAGGTACATTTGATGATGTTTTAAACTCAGATAAATCCTTGACTGGGGCATATCTTAGTGGGAGGAAGTCAATACCTACACCCACAGAGCGTAGGTCTTCAGTTAAGAAAAGTTTAATATTGAATAACTGTACTAAGAATAATTTAAAAGATATATCCGTTGAATTTCCATTGGGGAGATTAGTTTCTGTAACTGGAGTAAGTGGGAGTGGAAAAAGTACCTTAGTTAATGAATTGTTGCATCCCGCACTTTGTCATTCTCTTGGTTTAAAAGTTCCCTTTCCTAAAGGGGTTAAAGAGTTAAAAGGTATAAAAGCTATAGATAAGGTGATTGTTATTGATCAATCTCCTATTGGAAGAACACCTAGATCAAATCCTGCAACTTATACTGGAGCTTTTGATCCAATTAGACAGTTATTTACCGCTACTGTTGAAGCTAAAGCAAGAGGTTATCAAGCTGGGCAATTTAGTTTTAATGTAAAAGGAGGTAGATGCGAAGCGTGTAGAGGACAAGGGGTAAATGTTATTGAAATGAATTTTTTACCGGACGTTTATGTTCAATGTGATGTATGTAAGGGGGCTCGATTTAATAGAGAAACCCTTCAAGTGAAATATAAAGGTTTTAATATTTCAGATGTTTTAGAGATGACTGTTGAGCAGGCTGCTGAAACGTTTTCCGCTATCCCTCAAGCAGCGGATAGATTATCTACCTTAGTTGATGTAGGCCTTGGTTATGTCAAATTAGGCCAGCCTGCACCAACATTATCTGGTGGTGAAGCTCAAAGAGTTAAATTAGCAACTGAATTGTCTAAACGAGCTACAGGTAAAACTTTGTATTTAATTGATGAGCCAACAACCGGATTAAGTTTTTATGATGTTCATAAACTTATGGATGTAATTCAACGTTTAGTAGATAAGGGTAATTCCGTTGTTGTTATAGAACATAATTTGGATGTTATTAGATGTTCAGACTGGATAATTGATCTTGGACCTGATGGAGGTGATAAAGGTGGAGAGATAATAGTTGAAGGTACACCTGAAGACGTTGCTAATCATTCAACAAGTTATACAGCTAAATATCTAAAAGAAGCTTTAAATTGAGCAATTTATTAGTTGTATTTCTTCGTATTGCTTATGTAATTACTTATTTAGTATTCTTTCAGAAAGTGATTAAAAGCGTGTTGTAGCATTAACTATTTATATTTATTCCTTTTTAGAAATTGAAAATCATAATGCTTTCTTAATATTTTTTAAGCGAAATATAGTTTATTTCTAATACTGGATTGTATTTAAGCATTGCTTTAATGACTTTGAAATTTTTACATTTACATTTACATGGTTTAATACGTTCTAATAATCTTGAATTAGGTAGAGATTCAGATACTGGTGGGCAGACGCAATATGTATTGGAATTAGTAAAAAGCTTAGCGAATACTTCTCAAGTTGATCAAGTGGATTTAGTTACTCGTCTTATTAATGATAATAAGATTGATAGCTCTTATTCAAAAGAAAAAGAATTTATTGAACCTGGAGCTCAAATCTTAAGATTTCAATTTGGACCTAATAAGTATTTAAGAAAAGAATTACTTTGGCCGTATTTAGACGAATTAACTCATGATCTGATTAAGTATTATCAAAAACACGAGAACACGCCAAATTTCATACATGCGCATTATGCAGATGCTGGTTATGTAGGAGTTCAATTAAGCCAGGCTTTGAAAGTGCCTTTTATTTTTACTGGTCATTCCTTAGGTAGAGAAAAAAAAAGAAAACTAATTGAGGCTGGTTTAAAAATTAATCAAATTGAAAAGTTGTATTGCATTGGTAAAAGAATCAATGCAGAAGAAGAAGCTTTAAGATATGCAGATATTGTCGTGACAAGCACTAAACAAGAATCTGTATGTCAATATTCTCAATACAACTCCTTTTTACCTGAAAAATCAAAAGTTATTGCTCCTGGAGTCGATCATAATAAATTTCATCATATTCATTCAACAACTGAGACTTCTGAAATTGATAATATGATGCTTCCATTTTTGAAAGATTTAAGAAAACCTCCACTTTTGGCTATTTCTAGAGCAGTAAGAAGAAAAAATATCCCTTCTCTAGTTGAAGCATATGGACGATCAGAAAAATTAAAAAGAAAAGCTAACTTGGTTTTGGTTTTAGGTTGTAGAGACAATACATCAAAACTTGATTCTCAGCAAAGAGATGTTTTTCAAAAGATTTTTGAAATGATAGATAAATATAATTTATATGGAAAAGTAGCTTATCCCAAGAAACATACTCCAGCAAACATTCCTGCTTTATATAGATGGGCTGCCAGCCGATGTGGAATTTTTGTAAACCCTGCATTAACAGAGCCTTTTGGCTTAACATTGCTTGAAGCTTCTTCTTGTGGGTTGCCAATTATTGCAACGGATGATGGAGGTCCTAAAGAGATTCACTCAAAATGTGAAAATGGCTTACTAGTTGATGTGACTGATATTAATAAATTGAAAATTGCTCTTGAAAGAGGTATTTCAAATAGTTCTCAATGGAAATTATGGAGTAAAAATGGAATTGAAGGGGTCCATAGACATTTTAGTTGGAATACTCACGTTAGAAATTATTTATCAGCTCTGACAAAACAATATCAAAAATCAACAATAGTCTCATCATCTGGAATTAAAGAAAGTTGTTTAAAAGGTAGTTCTTCACTTATAAAACCCCACTGATCAAAAATTTCGGGATCAGAATGAATAATTAATTTATTTTTGTGTGTGTTTTTTAATTTAAATCCTTTTTGAGATAATTTTTTTATTAAATTTGCTGTTTCTTCAAATCGAGAAGCCATTGCATCAAGACTTGCACAGTCACTTGTTAATCCATCATCCTTCCATGTAAAGAAACTCATATTAAATAATATTTTTAAAGATATATTTTTAAAACTATACCTAAAACAACGAATAATATGTTTATTTTCCAGAAATTTTCAACTATTTTTTCTTCTTTCATACCTTTTAGTTCAAAATGATGATGAATAGGAGTCATTAAAAAAACTCTTCTTCCATTTTGAAATATTCTTCTTGTGATTTTAAAAAACCCAACTTGAATAATTACTGATAAAGCTTCAATAATAAATACTCCTGACATAATAAATAACGTAAAAAAACTATTAGTTAATATTGCAATAGATGCTAATGATGCACCAATTGTTAATGATCCTGTGTCACCCATAAATATCTTTGCAGGATATTTATTAAATTTTAGAAAGCCCATACATAAACCAGACATAGCATAGGAAATAAGACCGTAAATCATTAATTCCTTTTGACCATTAATAAATATTTCTGTTCCTAAGCCATAAAAGACTATTGAGCTGCAACCAGAAGCTAATCCGTCTAGGCCATCAGTTAAATTTACTGCATTACTCAAACCTACTAAGGTAATAAAATATATTGGAAAAACCATTAGATTAGCATCTATGTTCCAATTATTAGAGAAAGTAATTAGGGGGTTAAGATAATTGTTTTGAGATGACAGCGCGATGAACAATATTGAAATAAAAGCTTGTAATGTAAATTTTTCAGTAGCTTTTAAACCTGTATTTTGTTTGTTTGTAATGCTTAAATAATCATCTAAAAATCCTATAATAAAAAACCCTAATGTACAAAAAAATAATAATAATATTCCAATAGAATCAAAATTATTATTTACTACTAAAAGTAGTAATAAAAAGGGCAAGATGATGAATATCCCACCCATTGTAGGAGTATTTTTCTTTTTTAAATGCAGTGCGGGTCCTTCATCCCTAATATTCTGCAAAAGATTTAATTGAGTAATTATTTTAAAACCATATTTTGTTATTAATAAAGAAATTAAAAAATATATAAGAAAAATATTAATTATAAGCAAATTACTAAAAACTAAAGAATTTACTATTAATGAAAATAAAATTAAAGAAAGTAAAGAAGTGAAATTAAGTGCTTTAGTCTTCCCAATCATCTTCTGAAGAATCTTCTTCGGTTTTATAATCTTCTTTTTCTCCCATCAAAGCTGAAAGTTCTTCTTCTTCAATTGTACTAATTTCTTGAGAGTCTCCATCTTTTTCTGTCACAAGTCTTCCTGTTTCCTCTAGCCAGGATAGAAGATCAGGTTCTTCTCTTAAGGGCAATACAGGTGCAGGGTCTTCTCTGTGAAAGCATGTTAATGCTGGGTTTACCTCAGCAATTTCATTTAATCTAAGTTGAAGTTTATTAGAGTCCATTAAAAAACATTTACCTTCTTATAAGATAGTACATAAACATGCATTTAAAAAATTTGTTTAATAAAGAAAATTTAAAATATGTTTTAATTTGGCCAATTTCAGCTCTGCTTGCTATTTTTTTTAGATTTTATGGTTTATTTAATCCAGAGAGTTTATTAATTAATAACTATCTTGTTCTTTTACTAGTTTTGGGTCCAGCACTTGTAGTTACAATAATATTAGTTTTTAATAAAATTTTGAAAGTTTAAGGAAATTAAGATCTAAGACTTTCATTGGAGGTATTTTAATGCAGCAGGTAAAAAAAGTTGTTCTTGCCTACTCAGGAGGAGTAGATACTAGTGTTTGCATTCCTTATTTAAAAAATGAATATGGAATTTCAGAAGTTGTAACTTTTGTAGCTGACCTTGGTCAAGGAGATGATTTAGAAAGTATTAGACAAAAGGCTCTAGATTCTGGTGCGACAGAATCGGTTATTGGTAATTTAGTAGATAATTTTGTAGAAAAGTATGCTTTCCCAGCAATTAGAGCAAATGCACTCTATGGAGAAAAGTATCCTTTATCAACTGCTTTAGCTAGACCTTTGATTGCTGAAAACCTTGTAAATTTGGCAAGAGAATTAAATGCAGATGCAGTAGCTCATGGATGTACAGGAAAAGGAAATGATCAAGTAAGGTTTGATTTAGCTATTCATGCTTTAGGGCCTGATTTACAGATAATTACACCTGCTAGAGAATGGAAGATGAGTAGGGAAGAAGCTATCTTATATGGAGAAAAATTTGGTATTCCTGCTCCTGTTTCTAAGAAGTCACCGTATTCTATTGATGTAAATCTTCTTGGTCGTAGTATTGAAGCTGGTTTATTGGAAGATCCAATGCAAGAACCGAACGAAGATGTTTTTGCTATGACTTCTTCTATTCATGACGCACCAAATTCTCCAAAAGACATCGAAATTGTATTTAAAAATGGATTTCCCATTGGAATAGGTAATGAATCTTTAAGTCCTGTTGAGATTATTCAAAAGGCAAATATTTTAGCAGGAGAGCACGGTTTTGGAAGAATAGATATGATCGAAGATAGAGTAGTTGGTATTAAGAGTAGAGAAATCTATGAGACACCTGGCCTTTTACTTTTGATAAAAGCACATCAAGAACTTGAAAGCATTACATTAAATCCAGATGTTTTAGATTTTAAAAATTTAGTTGAAAAAAAATGGGGCCAACTAGTTTATCAGGGATTTTGGTTTGGTCCTTTAAAGAAAGCATTAGATGGTTTCATTAATGCAACCCAAACTTCCGTTAATGGAAGGGTGAAAATAAGATTACATAAAGGAAATGCAATAGTAATTGGTAGATCTTCTGAAAATAATTCTCTTTATAGAGAAGATTTAGCAACTTATAGTAAAGATGATATTTTTAACCACGAGCAGGCTGAGGGATTTATTTATATGTGGGGGATGTCTAATAAAATATGGGCAGAATTAAATTCAAAAAAGATTGATTAAAATTCAAGATTCTACTGGCTCTTTAATTTCAGGATTAGGAGTTTCTGAAATTACTGTCTTTTTATCATTTGATTCTTCAGCTTTAGAATCTGAATTATTGTTTAAATCAATACCTTTACTTTCTTTGTGATCTGATTGATTAGAACTTTTATTTGATGATCTAGGTGTTGGTAAAGGCCCCTCTTGTTTGACTGTCAAATATCTAATAACATCTTCACTTAAACGCATTGCTTTTTCAATTTTGAAGATATGTTGGCCATCACCTTGATGACTTAGCTGAACATATATTCCTTCTCTGTGTTTTGCTATTTGATAAGCTAATCTTCTTTTACCTCTCATTTGACTATCCAATATTTTTCCTCCTAGTTCTTCAAGAAGTTTATTGTATTTATCAATATGATTAGTTACTTCATCCTCCGGAATGTCTGGACGAAGGATATACATTGTTTCGTAATAAATTTGATCAATCATAATTTTTCAGACAAGGTCTTTGGCCCAATATATGTTTAATGGACGTCTGTTCATTACTTACGATACATTATCAAGGTCAAAATTCTTGTAAATAAATTTAATTATTTTTTTAAAGATATTTTTTTATTGCATCATGCATAACTTCGAAGGGTACTTCTAATCCATTTGTCCAGAATGATAAAGATTTAGCTCCTTGAGCAATTAGCATTTGTATACCATCAATAGTCATGCATCCTTTTCTATCGCAAAATTTTAGAAACGGAGTAGGAGAAGGATTGTAAATTAGATCGTAAATAATTGTATTTGAGTTTATGTTTTTCCAAAAACTTTGACCAAATGGTATTTCATTATCATTTGTGGTTTTATTCATTCCTACAGGTGTTGTATTAACTATTAAATCCGTTTCTTGAATTAAACTATCAATTTTAATATCACTATTTAGTAAACCTTCTATTTTGATGTCATTTTTAAAGTTGGCTATTAAATCATTCAATGAATTTTTATTACGTGAAATGATTGAGATTTTTGATAATTTTAAATTTATGAGACCTTGAATTACTGATCTTGCTGCGCCTCCAGAGCCTAGAACTATAGAAGTCTTTTTTATTAAATTAAGGTTTTTTAAAGGATAGATAAATCCATCAATATCGGTATTCGTTCCGCTCCAATAATTGTCTTTTTTTAATTTAAGAGTATTTATAGCTTTTACTCTTTTTGCAACTGGAGATATTTCATCACAGTGATCAAATACTGTTTGTTTAAAAGGAATTGTGATATTTAGCCCTTTACAATTCATTTTTTTTAAAGCATTAATAACTACTTCTAGGTTTTCTTTTTTACATGGAATTGCAATGTAAATTAAATCAAGGCCTAAATATTGAATAGCTGCATTTTGCATTATTGGAGATAAAGATTGACTTACTGGGTTTCCAATCAAAGCAAGAAATGACGTTTTACTTGTAATCATTTTTATAGGGATTTTGAAGAAAAATTGTAATCTGTTCGGGAACCACACCTCGTTTCAGAGTAACAATAATGACGTCGATGAACGATTATGGAGAATAATAAAACGAGTAATTACCCATGGGGAAGGTTGTTGGAATTGATTTAGGAACAACAAATAGTTGTGTTGCTGTAATGGAAGGTGGTAAACCCACTGTAATAGCAAATGCTGAGGGTTTCAGAACAACTCCATCTGTTGTTGCATATACCAAAAATCAAGATCAACTTGTCGGCCAGATTGCGAAACGACAAGCTGTTATGAATCCTGAAAATACTTTTTACTCAGCAAAGCGTTTTGTAGGTAGAAGAGTTGATGAAGTTAATGATGAATCAAAAGAAGTTAGCTATGGCATTGAAAAGGCTGGTTCAAATGTAAAATTAAAATGTCCAGTTTTAGATAAACAATTTTCTCCTGAGGAAGTAAGTGCTCAGGTTTTAAGAAAACTTTCTGAAGATGCTGGAAAATATTTAGGTGAAAATATTACTCAGGCAGTCATAACAGTTCCAGCTTATTTTAATGATTCTCAAAGACAGGCTACAAAAGATGCAGGTAAAATAGCGGGACTTGAAGTTTTAAGGATAATTAATGAACCAACAGCTGCTGCTTTAGCTTATGGTTTAGACAAAAAAAGTAATGAAAGAATACTTGTTTTTGACCTGGGTGGAGGAACTTTTGATGTCTCAGTTTTAGAAGTTGGAGATGGTGTTTTCGAAGTTTTATCAACTTCTGGTGATACTCATTTGGGAGGTGATGATTTTGATAGATGCATTGTGGATCATCTTGCAAGCATTTTTAAAAGTAACGAAGGTATTGACCTAAGACAGGATAAACAAGCTTTACAACGTCTTACTGAAGCAGCTGAAAAGGCAAAAATAGAACTTTCAAACGCTACTCAAAGTGAAATAAATTTACCTTTCATAACTGCTACTCCAGAAGGTCCAAAGCATCTTGATTTAAATTTAACCAGAGCAAATTTTGAAGAGCTTGCTTCTAAGTTGATCGACAGATGTAGAGTTCCAGTCGAGCAAGCACTAAAGGACGCCAAACTTTCTACAGGAGAAATCGACGAAATAGTTATGGTTGGGGGTTCAACTAGAATGCCAGCTGTACAGGAGTTAGTTAAACGGGTTACTGGTAAAGATCCTAATCAAACTGTAAATCCAGATGAAGTTGTGGCAGTAGGTGCAGCTATTCAAGGAGGAGTGTTAGCAGGAGAAGTCAAAGATATATTATTGCTAGATGTTACACCTTTGTCTCTTGGTGTAGAAACCTTAGGTGGTGTAATGACAAAAATGATTACTCGAAATACAACAGTACCAACTAAGAAATCTGAGACTTATTCAACTGCTGTTGACGGTCAAACTAATGTCGAGATTCATGTCTTACAAGGTGAAAGAGAAATGGCTTCAGATAATAAAAGTTTAGGTACCTTTAGACTTGATGGGATACCATCTGCTCCACGTGGTGTTCCACAAATAGAAGTAACCTTTGATATTGATGCCAATGGAATTTTAAGTGTTACTGCGAAAGATAAAGGTAGTGGTAAAGAACAATCTATTTCCATTACTGGTGCCTCAACTCTTTCAGATAATGAAGTAGAAAAAATGGTGAAAGACGCAGAATCAAATGCGTCTGTTGATAAAGAAAAAAGAGAGAAAATTGACTTAAAGAATCAGGCAGAAACTCTCGTTTATCAAACAGAAAAACAGTTAGGAGAACTAGGCGATAAAGTTGATGCTTCCGCTAAAGCCAAAGTAGAAGAAAAAAGTAAGGCATTAAAAGAAGCAACTTCAAAAGAAGATTATGAATCTATGAAAAAATTATTAGAGGAACTTCAACAAGAACTTTATGCAATTGGTTCTTCTGTATATCAACAACCGGGTAATCAACCTCCTACACCAGGAAGTCCAGATTCAAATGAATCTAATGAGAAAGGTGGCGATGATGATGTAATTGATGCAGATTTTACAGAAACAAAAGATTAAAGAATATGATTTTTAATTTCATTTGATATCCAATTAGAACAAGCAGGTGCAAGTAATATCCCATTTTTATAAAAACCAGTACACAAAATTAACCCCTTCTCTAAACTCTTTAATATAGGCGAAGCTTCACCTTCTGGTCTAGATCTTATACCGAACCATTTTTTGGAAATTTTTTTTTCATTTAGCCATTCTGGTTTGTTTTCTAGAAAATTTATCAGCTCTTCAAATATATTTTCTTTAGGTTTAACTTTATATTCGTCTGTAGATCCAATAATTATCTTGTTTTTATTGAGCGGAAGAAAATTTTTACCATTTATGCTGAAATGCTTTGGAAGAGATAATAAATCAATTTCTTGTTCATGGATTGAAAGTTCAATTGCTTGTCCTAGAACAGGTTTTAGTTTGATGTAATTTAAGTCGATTAATTTAAGGGAATCAAGAGAATTACATAAAATAATCGCATCACTTTTGATTTCAAATTTGTTTTTGCAAGTAGAAATCCATTGATTATTAATTTTTTTTATTTTTATAATTTCTTGATGTATACAATCTATTCTTTTATCTTCTAGATAAATATTTATTGTTTTTAATAGTAAAATAGGATCTATCCTGCCGTCTTGGTATGAAATGATCCCATTTAGGTTATTTATGTTAAAGACTTTATTAATATTTGAAATAATACTAGAGTCTTTTTCTAAAATTTCTAAATCCCGCTTTGGATTTTTAGAAACAAAATTACTTAGTTTTTCAAATTTAACTTTGTCGTTTGTTAGTTGGATTAATGGTTTTTCAATTTTTAAATCTTTATTGTATTTTTGAAGGAATTTTATCCATTTTGGCCATAATTCATTACTTTTTTGTCGGAGCTCCCAACTTCTACCCTTATTCTTTTGATACATATGACTTATTAGGAGGCCTAATGCCGCACTGCTACAATTTTTATTTTGTTCTGGATCTGCAATAGTTATTTGAAATCCTTGTTTAGAGAGTTCTAATGCGTTAAATTTTCCTGTAATTCCTGATCCAACAATTAATATATGAGGCCTTTTAAAATTTTTTTTTAATACTTTCATTGATATATTATAAGTAATTAATCAAAGATCAAATAATTTAGATTTTTTGGAACAATCATCAATCATTTTAAGAACTGTATGTCCTGATCGTCCTGGATTAGTTAGTGAATTAACTAGTTGGATATCTACTTATGGTGGTAATATAAAGCATTCTGATCATCATACAGATCAAGATGCAGGATTATTTCTAAGCAGAATTGAATGGAATATAAATGACTTACCAATTAATAAAGATGAAATTTATGATCAATTTGAAAAAATTGCTACAGATATTAATGGCAAATTTAATATTAATTATTCAGATGAGATTCCCAATGTGGGGATTTTTGTAAGTAAGCAAAACCATTGTTTAATAGATTTACTTTGGCGAGTAAGAAATGGTGAATTAAAAATGAATGTACCATTAATAATTTCTAATCATCCTGATCTTGAAAATATCGCTAAGGATTTTAATGCTCAATTTGTTTATATTGATACTTCAAATTGTTCTAAATCTTATGTCGAAAATCAGATTTTAAATTTGTTAAAAGATTTCGATATTAAATTGGTCGTATTAGCTAAATATATGCAGATTTTAAGTCAATCTTTTTTGGAAAATTATTCTTCAATTATTAACATACATCATTCTTTTTTGCCTGCATTTAAAGGGGCGCAACCTTATCATCGAGCATGGAAAAGGGGAGTGAAATTGATTGGAGCAACTGCACATTATGTGACAAAAGATTTAGATGAAGGGCCAATTATAGAGCAATGTACTGTGAATGTAAGTCATAGAGATGAAGTAGATGATTTGATAAGAAAAGGACGAGATATCGAGAGAATAGCTCTTGCTAGAGCAGTTAGATTGCATTTAAATCATCAGATTTTTGTATACGATAGTAAAACTGCTGTTTTTAATTGAAAATAAATTTTTTACTCATCTAATTCAATTTGTATTTGCCTTTCATAAATAGATTCTTCATTAAAAGCTCTTGCTACTAAAAAACTTGTAATGCAACTAATAAGAACAGGCTTCATTATTAGTAGATTTTTTGTTAAAGCAAAAGCTAAGAACATTGCTGTTATTGGTGTTCTCGAGCAGCCTGCAACAAAGGCTCCCATACCGGCAAATATATATGTACTTGGAGCATGACCTGTCGCAATTTCTACCCAGGTTCCCATGATCAATCCAATAGCTCCACCTAAAGTAAGCATTGGATAGAATAAACCACCAGGCGCTCCTGATGCTGCAGCTAATCCTGTTGTTATAAAAAGTATCAATACAGCTAAAAAGGCTATTTCAATATTGGTATTTTTTTCGACTATTATTTTTTGTAATTCATCTAAATTATGGAAAGAGCTAGGTAAAAAAGAATAAATAGTTCCAAGTAAAAGTCCACAAATACTCATTTTTAAAACAAATTTATTCTTATACCATTTTTTCCCAAGCTTTTGCATGACAATAACGTATTTACTATAGAGTTCTGCAAATAATCCAATAATTATTCCCAGTAAAACAAGATAAATAAAATCTATCGGTAAGAAAAAAACAGATGGGTCATATTCTTTTTGTATTAAAAAACCTACATTAAAATCAAAACCACCAGCTTTTGGGTCTAAACCTAAAGCTTGAATAATATCTGCAGATGAATCTGCTATGAAAGTTGTAATTACAACTAGTAATAAAATTACTGGTCTAGCAGAATTCAATAATTCTTCAATTGCGTAAATGAAGCCGCCTAAAGGTGCACTGAATACCGCAGCTATTCCAGCGCCACCTCCTGCAGCAACAATTACTCTTCTAAATGCTAGAGGCGCTTTTAGCCATCTTGCCATTTGCCAGGCGACAGAACCCCCCATTTGAACTGACGGACCTTCAGGGCCTAAAGGGAACCCGCTTCCAATTGCAATTATTCCAGATATTAATTTAACAAGTCCAACTTTTAGATTCATAGGTACTTTCTTATGCCTTAAAAATCCCATAATTTGACTAACACCTGAACCTTTTGCTGCGGGAGCAAAATTTTTAATTAAAAATCCTGCAATAGCTCCGCCAATTGCGCCAATTAATGGTAAAACTGCAATGGATGGGAAATGATTTAAAAGTTCTAATCTCCAATTATTTATAAAATAAATTCCAGTTTTAAAAGAAATACTTGTTATTGATGCTCCTAAACCCGTTAATAAGATAGATATGAAAACTACAAAAGATCTTTGTTTAAGTAATTTTTTTATGCTTCGAGAAGAGTTAGTACTGGTTTTTTGAATATTTTGTTTTATTAGGTTTTGCATAATCCATAATCATTTTGACAAACTAAAGTTTTTCATTTCGTCAAATTGAAGATAACGATAAAGTTCATTAGAGTAAGGATTGATTTTATTTTTAGTAATATCTTGATACTCATTTAATGTGGGTATTCTTCCCAAAAGAGCACAAACTGCGGCTAATTCAGCACTGCCTAAAAATACTTGAGCATTTTTGCCAAGTCTATTATCAAAATTTCTTGTACTGGTTGAGAATACAATAGAACCTTCATCTACTCTAGCTTGATTTCCCATGCATAATGAACAACCTGGCAACTCTAATCTTGCTCCACATTTTTTAAATATTTCATAGTATCCTTCGGCTTTTAGTCTTTCTTCATCCATTTTTGTAGGGGGACAAATCCATAGTTTAGCATTCAATTTTTCAATACCTTCAAGAACTTTAGCAGCAGCCCTATAGTGTCCAATATTAGTCATGCAGGATCCTATAAATACTTCATCAATATTCGTATTTTCAACATCTTTAATTTCTTTGACATTATCTGGATCATTAGGGCAGGCTACTATAGGCTGTGTAACTTTTGCGAGATCAATTTCTATTATCTCTTCATAAGTGGCATTCTCATCTGGCTGGATTAATTCAGGTTTTTTGAGCCAATTTTTCATATCATTGATTCTTCTGGAGATAGATTTAGCATCTTCATAATTGCTCTCAATCATTTGCTCTAAAAGGCAAATATTACTTTTTAAATATTCTTCTACGGTTTTTTCTGATAAAAGTATTGTGCTTCCAGCACATGATCGTTCAGCGGTGGCATCAGTCAATTCAAATGCTTGTTCAAGTTTTAAATCAGGTAAACCTTCTATCTCCATAATCTTTCCATTAAATATATTTTTCTTGTTTGCTTTAGCAACGGTTAGTAAACCTTTTTTTATTGCAAAGAGTGGAATTGCATTTACAAGATCTCTGAGAGTTATTCCTGGCAATAAATCCCCTTTAAATTTCACTAATACTGATTCCGGCATATTTAAGGGCATTGATCCAATTGCTGCAGCAAAAGCAACAATACCTGAACCTCCAGGGAATGAAATTCCAAGAGGGAATCTTGTATGACTATCTCCTCCTGTTCCTACGGTGTCAGGTAGTAGCATTCTATTAAGCCAACTATGGATAATCCCGTCTCCAGGTTTAAGGGCCACACCACCTCTTTGTGATATGAAGTCAGGTAATTCTCTATGAGTAATTAAATCTACTGGTTTAGGATATGCCGCAGTATGGCAAAAACTTTGCATCACTAAATCTGCGGTAAAGCCTAAACAAGCTAACTCTTTAAGTTCATCTCTAGTCATTGGACCAGTAGTATCTTGGCTACCAACAGTTGTCATAATGGGCTCACATGTCGTTCCAGGTAGGACTCCTTCTAAACCGCAAGCTTTACCCACTATTTTTTGGGCTTGAGTAAATTTATTAATAATATGTTTTGGACTTTTTGGACGAATAAATATTTTACTGGGTTGTAATTTAAGTTTCTTTCTAATTTTATCTGTAAGTGATCTTCCAATCATAAGATTTATTCTACCTCCAGCTTGAATTTCATCTGTGAGTGTTGTTGGATTCAATTCGAAATGACTAATAATTAATTCAGTATTTGTATTTTTATTAATTTTCTTAATGACACCTTCATATGGCAATATTTTTAGTAAATCACCAGTATTTATATCAGAGACATCAGTTTCAATAGGAAGTGCACCTGAATCTTGCGCAGTATTAAAGAAAATTGGTGCTATTTTGTTCCCAATAATTATGCCACCAGTTTTTTTATTGGGAATAAAGGGTATATCTTCCCCTATATGCCAAATAACAGAATTAATGGCAGATTTTCTTGAACTTCCTGTACCGACAACATCTCCAACATAGGCAATTTGTATATTTTGTTTTTTAAGATCTTTGAGAATTTTTAGTCCATCTTTTTTTTTGAATTCAAGCATAGATAACGAGTGCAATGGTATATCTGGGCGGGATGTAGCGTGAACGGCAGGAGATAAGTCATCGGTATTTGTTTCTCCATCAATTTTGAATGCTAAACAGATAATTTCTTTTGGAAGAGAATTCTTTGATGTAAACCATTCTGCATTTGCCCAACTATTTACAACTTCTTCTGCATAAATATTATTTTGAGATAAGTCAAAAATATCATTTGCGGCATCGTATACAAGGATAATATTTTTTAAAGCTTGCGCTGCTTCTCTGGCAAGTTCATTATTTTTACTTTTGAGTATTTCAATTAAAGAGTTTACGTTATATCCTCCGATCATTGTTCCTAGTATTTCTATTGCTTTTTTAGGATTAATGAATTTACATTTTTTTTCACCATTCACAATCGATGTAAGCCAGCTTGCTTTAACATATGCCGCTTCGTCAACTCCGGGTGGTACCCGATTTATAAGTAAATCTATTAAATATTCACTTTCCTTATTGTTGATTTGTTCTAATAATTGTGTAATACAATTAGTTTGCTCAGCATTTAGTGGTAATGGAGGTATTCCTTTAGTAGCTCTTTCAGCTACATGATCCGCATAATCTTTGAGCAATGTTTCCAATTTCTTCATTTGTGAGTTTAATTCCTAATCTATTGTTATTTTTAATATTGATAAGGAGAGTATTCATCAATGCTTTTTTAAATATTCAAATTTTTATATTTAACAATGACGACATCATCAAATAATCAATCTTTAGAAAAAACATCTGATTTGCACGTTGTTGAAACACGTCCATTAATACCTCCAAGCAAACTTCATAATGATATACCCTTAGATTATACCTCTGCTGATACTGTCTCTAATACAAGAAGATCAATACAAAATATTTTACATAAGAATGATCCTAGGCTTTTAGTCATAGTAGGACCTTGCTCAATTCATGATATTGAGGCTGCTAAAGAATATGCAGAATATATTCATGGATTTAGAAAAATATATAAAGATAAATTAGAAATTGTTATGCGAGTATATTTTGAAAAACCAAGAACTACAATTGGTTGGAAAGGATTAATAAATGACCCGCATTTAGATGGTTCATATGATATTAATACTGGTTTAAGAAGAGCGAGAAATTTACTTTCTTATTTAGCAATTCATGGCATTCCTGCAGCTACGGAGTTGCTTGATCCAATTGTTCCCCAATATATTGCTGATTTGATTAGCTGGACAGCAATTGGTGCCAGAACCACTGAAAGTCAAACCCATAGAGAAATGGCATCAGGATTATCTATGCCCATAGGTTTTAAAAATGGTACAGATGGTTCTTTCAGTACAGCAATTAATGCGATGCAATCAGCTTCAAAATCTCATCATTTTTTAGGAGTTAATAATCACGGTTATGCTTCTATTGTTAATACTACTGGTAATCCAGATGGTCACATAGTTTTAAGGGGGGGGTCCAAAGGAGTGAATTTTGAAAATCAACATGTAAAAAGTATATCTTCTGAATTAGAAGCAATTCATCTTCCTCATAAAGTCATGATAGATTGTAGCCATGGAAATTCTAATAAAGATTTTAGAAGACAATCTGTTGTTCTTAAAAATGTTGCAAATCAAATTAGTGAAGGTGAAAATAATATTCTAGGCATTATGCTTGAAAGTCACCTGAAGGAGGGTAATCAAAAACTTTCAAATAGAAAAGATCTTGAATATGGCAGAAGCATTACTGATGCTTGTATAGATATAGATACAACAAAAAGTCTGCTTGAGATTTTGTACGATTCTGTAATTTAAAGTCCTGTGATAAAAAGGTTAAAGCATAATGCGGCTGAAATTGGAACAATAAAATTATCTATTCCAAAAATACTAAATTGTTCAAGAAGGGTAGAAATAAAAGCAATAGTAAAAAAACTGATATTAAAAGAATATTTTTGGAAATAACATAAACTACAAACTACTATCAAGCTCGCAATAAACATGGTCATTGTTCCAAAGAGGGATTTTTTCTGGTTCAAAAAAAACCAACTTTTAGATTTAAAGTTTTTTCCGATTAATCCTGCAAAACCATCACCAAATGTCATTATGAGAAAACCAGCGATTAGAGAAGTAGGATCTTTATTCCAAAAGAGATAAATTAAAATAAATAAACTGAGACAATAAAATAGTGTTCCGTAACTTTTTCTATCTACATCTTCAATAGTTGGAAATAATTTAAATTTGTAATTTATGAAAGTTAATATTGAGACAATTCCCGTAAAATAAAGTGCAGAAGCTTGATCAAGATTTAAAAATATAGCGAGAGGAATTAAAGGTCCTATTCCAATATGTATGATTTTTCTTAGTGCCTCTTTATTAGTTGGATTAAAAATTTTATAAATTATTGATGTTAAAAAGACAATCAATATATAAATTAAAATAAAAGCAATTTTTAACAACTTAAACTATGCTGCTTTTTGATGAGTTGTCATTACTCTAAGTTTTAATATTGCTTTTGCTTCTAGTTGTCTGACTCTCTCCCTAGATACATTTATTTGTCTTCCTATTTCAGCAAGAGTTAGTGGCTCTTCTCCATCTAAACCGAATCTGAGTTTCATGATTTTTTGTTCTCTTTCATTTAATTGAGCAAGCCATGTCCCTAAATGTTCTTTTTGGATAGTTCTATCCATGCCTTCCATAGGCTCTTCGCCGTTTGGATCTGGAATAAGTTCACCAAGTGTACTACGATCCTCTTCTCCTCTTGCATGAGCGTCAAGAGAGGCACATGGCGCACTTTGAGAGATTAAGTCTTCTAAATCTTTTTGCTCAATA